>JBJMGZ010000615.1:0-2611 GCA_045807605.1 Thermoanaerobaculia bacterium
AAGGCCGCCCCGGCGGACGTTCACGTCGGCGACCGGGTGGTCGTCGACCTCGCGAAAGGCGGCGCCGCGGAGGAGGTGCGGCTCGCCTCGGCCCAGGCGGTCGACCCCGTCTGCGGAATGAAGGTGGATTCCAAGACGGCGCTCAAGTCGGTGTACGCGGGCAGGACCTACTATTTCTGCTCCAAGGAGGACAAGGCCAAGTTCGACAAGAACCCTGGGGCTTATGTGAAGAAAAATTCGTGACTGCCTGGGTGGCGAATGAGGCGGTTCTCCATTTCAGCCTGGAACCGGGTATCAGTCGAGCAGATGCACAAATGGGGAGGGAGCCATGCAACATCACAATCATGAAAGCGCCGCCGGCTCCGCAAGCCATGGGGGTCACGGAAATCATGGAGGCCAGGGAAAACAGGCAGGCCACGGCGGCCACGACCACGGCGCCATGATCGCCGACTTTCGCCGGCGGTTCTGGGTCTCCCTGGCGCTGACCGTGCCCGTGCTCGCTCTCACGCCGATGATCCGCCGCATGCTCGGCGTCGAGTGGGCTTTCCCCGGCGACGGCTTCGTCCTGCTCGCGCTCTCCAGCTTCATCTTTTTCTATGGCGGCTGGCCCTTCCTGCGCGGGATGTTCGACGAGATGCGCCACCTCCGGCCCGGGATGATGACCCTGGTCGCGCTGGCGATCTCGGTGGCGTACTTCTACAGCGCCGCCGTCGCGCTGGGACTCCCGGGCGAGGTCTTCTTCTGGGAGACCGCCACCCTGATCGACATCATGCTGCTCGGCCACTGGATCGAGATGCGGTCCGTGATGGGCGCCTCGCGTGCCCTTGAAGAGCTGGTCCTCCTGATGCCCGCCGAGGCGCACCGCCTGCGCGAAGACGGGCAGTTGGAGGACATCCCGGTCTCCGATCTCCGCCGCGGTGACCGGGTGCTCGTCAAGCCGGGCGAGAAGGTCCCCACCGACGGCGTGATCGCCGAAGGGAGGACCACCGTCAACCAGGCGATGCTCACGGGCGAGAGCCGGCCGGTCGAGAAGGGGGAAGGGGACGAGGCGATCGGCGGCTCGATCAATGGCGAAGCGTCGTTCACCCTGGAAGTCCGCAAGACCGGCCAGGAGACCTACCTTTCCCAGGTGATCGAGCTGGTGCGGCAGGCCCAGGAGTCGCGCTCGCGGTCCCAGGACCTGGCCAATCGCGCCGCGCTATGGCTCACGCTGATCGCCATCACCGTAGGCGGTGCCACCTTCGCCGTCTGGCTCGCTTTGGATCAGACCTTCAACTTCGCTCTGGAGCGCATGGTGACCGTCATGGTGATCGCCTGCCCGCACGCCCTCGGGCTCGCCGTTCCGCTGGTCGTGGCGGTCTCGACGGCGCTCTCGGCCGGCAGCGGCCTGCTGGTGCGGGACCGCACGGCTTTCGAGAAGGCGCGGAGCCTCCAGGCCGTGGTGTTCGACAAGACGGGAACGCTGACGGAGGGCCGCTTCGGGGTGACCGATGTCATCCCTCTCGGCAGCCTGAAAGAAGAGGATCTGCTGCGCCTTGCGGGAAGCCTGGAGAGCCAGAGCGAGCATCCCATCGCGGCCGGAGTGGTGCGGGCCGCCGAGGAGAAGAGGATTTCGCTCTCGCCGGTATCCGGCTTCCGGGCCATTCCCGGCAAGGGAGCGGAAGCGCAGATCGAGGGGAAAAACGTCAAGGTGGTGAGCCCCGGCTTTCTCAAAGAGCAGAGCCTCACGGTGGACGACGAGCGCGTCCGCAAGGCGGCCGAGGAGGGCAAGACGGTCGTCTTCGCGATCGTGGACGGCCGCGTGGAGGGAGCGCTGGCGCTGGCCGACGTCATCCGCCCCGAGTCGCGCGAAGGCCTGAAGCGGCTCCAGGAGATGGAAATCCAGGTCATGATGCTCACCGGCGACTCCCGGGCGGTGGCGGAGTGGGTGGCGAAGGACCTCGGCCTCGACGACTACTTCGCCGAGGTGCTGCCGCACGAGAAATCGGCCAAGATCCGGGAGGTCAAGGCCCGGGGTCTCACGGTCGCCATGGTCGGCGACGGGGTCAACGACGCGCCAGCCCTCGCCGAAGCGGACGTCGGCATCGCCATCGGCGCCGGCACCGACGTGGCGATCGAATCCGCGGATATCGTCCTGGTGCGCTCCGATCCGCGCGACGTTTCCGCGATCGTGGTCCTGGCGAAGGCCACCTACCGGAAGATGGTCCAGAACCTCTGGTGGGCGACGGGCTACAACGTGATTGCCATCCCGCTCGCGGCCGGCGTGCTCTACCGGCAGGAGATCCTGCTCTCGCCGGCCCTGGGTGCGGTGTTCATGTCGCTCTCAACCGTGATCGTTGCGATCAACGCGCAGCTCCTGGTCCGCCTCCGGTCGAAACTAAGGAGCGCCTGAGGCTGAAGGAGCCGGGCAGGAGCTTCGTGACCGGGCTGGTCGAGATGACCCTGTACGGGGCATACCTCGGCCTGATGACCGGCTGGCTCTACAACTTCGTCCACCGCCGGTGGGCAACGGCATGACGTTCAGGAAGCAGTAGAGGTCTTGGCTGGTTCTGAAAGGCCGCCCCCCGGTCTGGGCCGGGGGGCGCTGCCTTGAGGCGTTGCTACGGATACA
>JBJMGZ010000616.1:0-6670 GCA_045807605.1 Thermoanaerobaculia bacterium
CGGGGGATGGCGAGGATCTCGTCGAAGTGCTTCCAGAGAGGTTTCGGGTCCAGCTCGGAGACGAAGGACATGCGCGCTCCTCCTTTGTGTGCACGCGGAGGATACAATGATCTGAAATTCCGGAGGAGGAGCCCCCCATGAGCAAGAGGCTGTGGCTGGTCCTGTCCCTGATCGCCCTTTCGACGGCCCTGGGCTGCCAGATGCCGTCGAGCACCAGCGGCAGCGCCGCGGGAGAGGAGGGGACCCCGTCCTCCTCCTCGGAGAGCCAGGCCGAGCTCACCCGCCGCATCGAGGAGAAGGCCGCCGAGATCGCGCGGCGCGAAGAGGAGATCCGCAACATGCAGGGCACCGACCAGGAGAAGATCGACGCCATGAACGATCTCGAACGGCAGCGCCGCGAGCTGATGGAGATGCAGGAGTCGGGCGGAGGGAGCTAGGGAAAACCGGAAAGGACCACAAGGACACCAAGGACCTCAAGGACCCGGAACCCGGCTTTCGTCCTTGTTGTCCTTGCAGTCCTTGATGTCCCTTTCCGGGCTCCCGCTCGCCTACTGCCGCCCCGCCGCCTCGATTCCCGCCTGGGTCTTGTCCGGCCCGGCCGGCTTCCTGGGCAGCTTGCGGGGCTCGGCTTCCATCTTCTTCAGCACCTCCGCCACGCCGCGCTCGAGCTGCGGGTCGCGGCCGGCGAGGACCGACCTGGGATCGTTCTCGACCACGATGTCGGGATCGACGCCGTGGCCCTCGATGATCCACTGGCCCGCGATCGAGGCGCTGCCTGCCTCGGGCACGAAGATCTGGCCGCCGTCGATCAGCGGACCGCGGCCCGAGATCCCGACCACGCCGCCCCAGGTCCGCTTGCCGATCAGCGGGCCCAGGCCCGCCTGCTTGAACATCGCGGGGAAGATGTCGCCGTCGGACGCCGAGCCCTCGTTGATCAGGCAGGCCATATGGCCGTAGAAGACCACGGCCGGATACGTCTGCGGCTCCTCGCTCAGCCGCCCGAAGTCCACGGCCAGGAGCTCGCGCTGCAGCCGCTCGATCATCGTCTGCGACATGAAGCCGCCGCCGTTGTCCCGCACGTCGATGATCAGCCCCTCCTTGCGCACCTGCGGATAGAACCATTTGATGAACTCCCGCGCGCCGTCCTCGCCCATGTCCGGGATGTGGAGATAGCCGACGCGGCCGTTCGAAAGCTTGTCGACCATTTGCCGGTTCCGGGCCACCCACTCCATGTAGACCAGGCGGGTCTCGGTGTCGACCGGCTTGAAGGTGATCTCCCGCGCGCCGTCGAACGTGGGCTTGCCGTTGACCGTCATGCGCACCGGCCGGTCCGCCTTGTGGCGCAGCAGCCGGTAGGGGTTGTCCTTCGCCACCAGCTCCTCGCCGTCGATCGCCAGCACGTACTCCCCTTCCTTTACATCCACCCCGACCTCGGTCAGCGGCGAGCGATAGGTTTCCTCGTCGTTCTGCCCGTGGAAGATCTTCGCGATCCTGTATCGCCCCGCCTTGTCGTCGAGCGCGAAGCGCGCTCCGGGCAGCGCCACCTTCGGGCGCTCCGGGAGCTGGTAGTCGCCGCCGGCCACGTAGGCATGCGAGATGTTGAGCTCGGCGATCATCTCGCCGATCACGTAGTTCAGGTCCGAGCGGTGGCCGACGTGGTCCACGAGCGGCCGGTACTGATCGCGCAGCGCCGCCCAGTCGTAGCCGTGCATGTTCTCCACGTAGAAGAAATCGCGGTAGCGGCGCCAGACCTCGTCGAAGATCTCGTGCCACTCCTCGCGCGGCACCCGGTCCACCACCAGCCCGCCGGTGGCGAGGGTCTTCTGGGAATCCTTGCCATTGGGCGCCGCGTCATAAAGGTTGTAGTTCGGGCCCTGCTGGACCAGCACCTTGGAGCCGTCCGACGACATCGTGTAGCCGCCGATCCCCTCGGCCAGCGTCGACTCCTTGCGGTCCTTGATGGAGTACACGCGCAGGCTGGGCTCGGCGCTGCCGTCGCGGCCGAGGAAGAAGGTCGGCACCTTCACGTACAGCAGGTTGCCGTCCTTGGTCACCGACAGCCCGTCGTAGTTCTCGAACGGCACCGGGATGCGCACCACCCGCCCCTCCAGGCCGTCGAAGTCGATCTTCGTGTAACCCTTTTTCTTCTCATCCTTCTTCTCGTCTTTCTTTTCGTCCTTCTTCTCCTCGCCGATCGTGACCTCGTCGCTCTCGAAGGGCAGCGGATTCTTCACGTCCTTGCGCAGAGCGAGCGCGTAGACGCCCGTGTTGCGGTCGTTGGCGAAGTTGAGCTCGAAGGCGTCGAGCTGGGGAGCGTACTCGCGGGCCGCCATGTAGTAGAGGTACTCGCCCTTGGGGTCCCAGACCGGCCCGACCTCGTGGAACATGTCGGAGGTCACCCGTTTTGCTTTTCCATCTTCGACGCTCCAGATCCAGATCGAGCGGAACTGGCTCGGATCGGTCGTGCTGAACGCGAGATGCCCGCCGCAAGGGGACCAGGAGTAGTCGCGGATTCCGCCGTAGACATTGTCCGCGATCTCGGTCAGCTTGCGGTCGGCGACGGTCAGGACATAAAGCTTTCCATCCTTGTCGCTGAAGGCCAGGCGCTTGCCGTCCGGCGCCCACTCGGGGGCGTAGCGCATGGCCTTCCCGCCGGTGGTGAGCTGCTCGGGCTTGCCCGTGCCGTCCTGATTGGCCAGCCAGACCTCCTCCTCGCCGCTCCTGTCGGAGATGAAGGCGATCCTGCGGCCGTCCGGCGACCAGCGCGCCCACTTGTCGTGCGCGCCCGAGGAGCGGGTGAGGTTGCGGGTGGGACCCTTCTCGATCGGCACGGTGAAGATGTCCCCGCGCGCCACGAACACGGCCCGCTCTCCCTTGGGCGAGAGCGCCCAGTCCTCGACGTTGCCTGACGCGGACACCTGCGAGGGCCGGTCGTAGAGCCCTTCGTAGGGGACCTGGATCGGGATGAGGCGCTCCTGGCGGGAGGCCGTGTCGAGCACGTGCAGCTCGCCGTCCATCTCATAGACGATCCGGCCCACCGAATCCGTGCTCGGCCAGCGCACGTCCCACTGCCGGCTCTGCGTGACCGGCTCGACCTGGCCGCTCGCCACGTCGTAGACGTAGAGGTTCAGGGTGCCGGTGCGGTCGGAGTTGAAGAAGATCTTGTCGCCGATCCACATGGGATCGCGGTCGGTGCGCGGGTTCGCGGTGATGTTCTTCGTCTCATAGGTGGCGAGGTCGAAGAGGTAGAGGTCCTGCGCCCAGCCGCCCTGGTATCTCTTCCAGGTGCGGAAGTCGCGGGCGATCGGCGTGTAGACCACCCGCTTGCCGTCCGGAGAGAAATCGCCCGCGCCCGAGATCGGCATGGGCAGCGGCTCGCCGAGGGAGCCGTCCAGCGGCACGGTGTAGAGCCGGGTGTCGGCCAGGTCCCAGCCGTCCCGCATGGAGCGGAAGAGCACGGCCTTGCCATCCCGGGTCCAGCCCATGACCTGGTTGTCGAAGCCCCAGCGCGGCGCCAGCGGGCCGCGGGCGGGATACCAGGTGAGCTGCTTGGGCACGCCGCCGGTCGACGGCACCACATAGACCTGCTCGTCGCCGTCGTACTGGCCCATGAAGGCGATCCACTTGCCGTCGGGCGAGAACTTGGCGAACTGCTCCAGGCCCGGATGGGCGGTGATCCGGCTGGCGGCCCCGCCCGACGCCGGGGCGGTCCAGAGATCGCCGGCATAGGTGAAGACCACCTTGTCGCCGTGGATGTCCGGATAGCGGAGGAGCCTGGTCTGGGCCGAGGCCGGGGCCCCGAGCCCGAGGGCGCCGAGGGTTAAAAAAACTGCGGCCACGCAGGACGAGATCAGACGATTGGACATGAAGCCTCCAAAAAAGCGAAGGGGTGACGGCCCTCGGGGCCGAGGTCTTGAAAACCTGTACGAAGGGGAAGGCCCCAGGTTGCAAAACGGTGACAGCTCGCGGCCGGCTCAACCAAACCGCCGTGGCCTGCGTAGACAGGATTGTGTCCCCTGACACTCCCCTGGCGTGGCTGACAGACTTTGACCAGGGCTCAGGACACTTTTCGGCAGTCACTGGAGAAAGACTTCGAGGCGATCCGCCACTATCCAGATATACAGCCCATGACCACCTCCATCCGCACCCCGTCAACCTCGGCGCAAGCCGAAGGTGCTTCCCGGAGCCGCCCACTCGACGTGGACGTCGTCGCCGATGCCGGAGCGCGCCTCGTCGACGGAGCGCCGGGGATCGAACGCCGGCCAGACGTGGGTCAGGACCAGGTCCCGGACGCCGGCGCGGACGGCGGTCTCGGCCGCCTGCCGGGCGGTCAGGTGGACCGGCGCGCCGACCAGCCCCTCCTGGTAGGTCGCCTCGCAGAGCAGCAGGTCGCTGCCGCGGGCGAAGCCGGCCAGGTCGGCGCCCGGGCCGGTGTCGGCGGAGTAGGTGAGGATGCCGTCCTCCGTCTCCAGCCGCATGGCGAGGCAGTAGTTGGGATGGTCGGTGCGCAGGAAGCTGGTGCGGACTCCGGCCACCTCAATCGTTTCGCCCGCCGCGACCGGATGGAAGTCGAAGGTCTTGTGGAAACCCTCCACCGCCTCGGGCGTGTCGCCCAGCAGCATGGGCATCCTCTCCCACACCTCCAGAGGACAGTAGAGACGCTTCCGGAGGACGCCCTGCTCGTGAAAACGCAGGGCGATGTTCAAGGCGTAGAGGTCCACACAGTGGTCCGCATGGACGTGGCTCACCAGGACCGCGTCGATCCCGGTGTAGTCCGCGGCCCGCTGCAGCGCACTGAAGGTGCCGTGGCCGGCATCGATCCAAAGCCGCGTCCCGCCGGTCTCCAGAAGGAAGCCGCTGGTCGGATTGTCCGGGCCGGAATAGCCTCCGGAGCTGCCAAGAATTGTCAAGCGCGTCGTCATGGCGAGGGGAAGGATATCCCGAAAGCGTTGAGGCAAACAGACAAGTGCGCGGAGGGGCCCACTGGCACCTTTTGTGCACATATCGGCCTATAGAAGTCGAAGGATATTAGCGGCCGATCTCCCGCGAACCGAAAGAGAGGACCCCATGCTGTCGAGCACGGAGTTGCAGGAGCGGAAGGCGCAGTCGGCAGGAGGCCGCCGTCAGGCCCTGGTCATCGGTGGCAGCATCGGCGGCATGGTCGCCGCCCGCGTGCTGACCGACCATTTCGACGAGGTGGTGCTCGTGGAGCGGGACTACCTGCCCGCCGGCTCGGAGAACCGTCCCGGCGTGCCGCACGCCCGCCATCTCCACTTCCTGATGAAGCGCGGCCAGATGATCATCGAGGACCTCTTCCCCGGGGTGAGGGCGGACCTCCTCGCCGCCGGCTGCTGCGTGGCGGACCAGGGGAAGGACATCCAGTACCTCTATCCCTATGGCATGGCGCCCCGCGACGAGATGGGGATCGAGCTCCTGACCTTCACCCGGCCGCTGCTCGAGTCCACGGTGCGCAAGCACCTGCTCGCCGATCCCCGGATCTCGATCCTGGAGGGCCACGAGGTCTGCGGCCTGGTCGCCGACGAGGAGCCTTTGCAGGGTGAAGCGCACCGCGTGACCGGCGTCCGCGTCCGGCCGCGCAACCAGGCGGATCATGACGAGCAGGGCTCGGAGACCGTGCTGCGCGCCGACCTGGTCGTGGACACCAGCGGCCGTCCTTCGGAAGGCCCGCAGTGGCTGACCGAGCTCGGCTATCAGGCTCCCGAGGAGACCGTGGTCGACGCCTTCTGGGGCTATGCCACGCGCATCTACGAGCCGCCGGCCGACTGGAAGGCGGACTGGAAGCTGACGCTCTGCCTCAACCGTCCGCCCTACCAGCCGCGCGCCGGAGTGATCCAGCCCATCGAGGGCGGGCGCTGGCTGGTGAGCGTGGCCGGCGTGATGCGCGACTATCCGCCGACGGACGAGGAAGGCTTCCTGCAGTTCGCCAAGAGCCTCTCCACCTCGGCGATCTACGACGCGATCAAGGACGCCCGGCCGCTCACCGGCATCCGCGGCTTCCGCCGCACGGCCAACCGGCTGCGTCACTTCGAGAAGCTGCCGGCCATGCCGCTGGGCTTCGTGGCCATGGGCGACTCGGTCTGCGCCGCCAACCCGATTTACGGCCAGGGCATGACGCTGGCCAGCCTGGCCGCCCTGGAGCTGGGTCAATGGCTGCGGGAGAACGGCGGCGTCCCGGGCGACAGCCTGGTGTTCCAGAAGAAGATCGCGAAGATGGTCGCGGCCCCGTTCGCCATGTGCGCGGGCGCCGACCTGAAGTGGCCTGCCACCCAGGGCGGCGAGATCACGGCTCCCGTGCGCTTCATGCAGTGGTACGTCGACCAGGTCCTGCGGCTGATCCCGGCGAGCGCCGAGGTGTACAAGCGCTTCCAGCGGGTCAACCACCTGCTCGACGGGCCGGAAGCGCTGTTCCACCCCGCGATCTCGATGAGGATCCTGGGCCGGGCGCTCACCCCGGACTGGCAGCGGTGGCTGCCGTTCCTGGGCCGCGCCAGGAAGGCCGCTCCCGCCGCGGAGACCCGGGCTTCCACCGTCACGTTCCAGACCCGGGTGCGTTGAAGAGCGGATCCGGCTCCCTCCATAGGCCGGGAGGCGAACACTACCTCCCGGCCCCCCCTTTTTTCCTTGAAGCTCTGACCTCAATGTAGGGGCG
>JBJMGZ010000617.1:0-10360 GCA_045807605.1 Thermoanaerobaculia bacterium
GTTCCGCTTCGAGACGATCGACCGCGAGCGCTTCCAGCCTGCGCCGGTCGTCAATTATCCGAATGAGCATCCCTACACGCGCTGCACGGAATTCAAGTACCTGACGGGTCAGGAGCACGCGAAGACGACTGTTGTCTACGAGTATCTCTCGAACTTCACGCAGTGGCGCCAGTACGAGCACCGCGTCCGCGCGAGCGTGGACGGCCGACTCGTGCCGCTGCCGATCAACCTGGAGACGATCAATGAGCTTTACGGGCTGCAACTGAACTGCCACGAGCTCGAAGCCTTCTTCGAAACCCTTGCCGAGCCCGTCGAACGCATTCGGACATCCGAGGACGTTGTCGTCTCGAAGGTCGGGCGAGAGCTGTACGAGAAGTTCTTCCGAAACTACACCCGCAAGCAGTGGGATCTCGACCCGTCGGAGCTCGACGCGTCCGTCGCGGCACGGGTGCCGACACGCCACAACCGCGACGACCGCTACTTCACGGACACCTACCAGGCCATGCCGCAGCGGGGCTACACCCGGATGTTCGAGAACATGCTCGATCATCCCAACATCAAGATCCTGCTGAACTGCGACTACCACGAGGTCAGGGACGAGATCGCCTACGACAAGCTGATCTTCACCGGGCCGGTGGACGAGTACTTCGCCTACCGCTACGGCAAGCTGCCGTACCGCTCGCTGCGCTTCGATTTCCGGACGGTGAACCAGGAGTGGGTGCAGCCGGTGGCCGTGGTCAACTACCCGAACGAGCACCTCTACACCCGCGTGACGGAGTTCAAGCACCTCACCGGCCAGGAGCACCCGACGAAGAGCACGCTGGTCTACGAGTTCCCGCAGGCGGAGGGGGACCCGTACTATCCCGTGCCGCGGCCGGAGAACGCCGAGCTGTACAAGAAGTACCAGGCGCTGGCCGAGGCCACGCCGGACGTGCTCTTCGTGGGCCGGCTCGCCACCTACAAGTACTACAACATGGACCAGGTGGTGGGGCAGGCGCTGTCGGTCTACGCGCGCCTGATGGGCCAGAAGCGCTCCGAGGCGACGCGTTCCGCCCGGGCCACGACCGCGGTGCGGCGGCGGCCGGACGTGGCCGAGGTGGCCGAGATCGCCGCGCGCCGCGGCGCCTGAAAGGCGAAGGGGACCGGTTTCCCGGTCCCCTTGGTTCTTGACGTGCGGGGGAAGGGTTGGTACCGCGGGGCGAGACTTCCGCCGTGGGGACTCCAATGTACCGGCGGCGGACGCTCGCCGGCGGGTCCCCGGAAGGCTGCCTCGGTCGCCTCGTCAGGGCGCGACCCACGAGACGGACTATACGCCATTTGGCATATTTATGGAAGAGGTCAAGTGAGTTTGGGTTGGCCGGACTGGGCGGAGACACGGACTCGCACGGACAGACACGGACGAACACGGACAGTCCGGGGTGTCCGTGCAGGTCCGTGTTGGTCCGTGTCCGTCCGTGTCCGCCCTTCCCCCTGATACAGTTCCTGCCATGACGGCGCGCTCCGCGGCCTTGTTCGGACGCCTGCGGGAATGGGTCCGGTCGCTCGACTTCACCCTGGCCCGGCGGTTCGGCCTCGCCACGCGCGAGGACCGCGTCTTCTTCTTCCTGATCGTCCTGGTAGGCGTCATCGCCGGCCTGCTCGGCGCCGTCGTCCATGCCCTGATCCGCCTCTTCCAGAGCGTCCTCTGGCGATCGCCGGACAGCATCCTGCAGGCCGTTCACCAGGTGCCGCGCTGGTGGGTGGTGGCGGTGCTCGCCTTCGGCGGCTCGCTGGTCGGGCTGATCGGGTGGGCGACCCGCCAGAAGGTCGGGGGCGGCGGCATGGCGGCGCTGATCGAGGCGGTCGCGCTGTCGGGCGGCCGGGTGCCGCCGAAGCCGGTGCTGGCCAACGCGCTCGCCGCCATCGCGACCGTGGGCACCGGCGGCTCGCTGGGGCGCGAGGGACCGCTGATCCGCCTGGGCGCCATGATCTCCTCCTGGCTGGGCTCGCGCCTGGGCATGCAGCCGCACCGGCTCAAGGTCCTGGTCGGGTGCGGTGCCGCGGCGGGCCTCGCGGCGGCCTACAACATCCCCGTCGGGGGCGCGCTCTTCGCCATGGAGGTGGTCCTCGGCAACTTCGCCCTCGACATCTTCGGCCCGATCGTCGTCTCGTCGGTGATCTCCACCCTGATCTCGCGCGCCTTTGCCGGCAACGTCCATCTCTATGCCGCGCCCGGCTACTCCCTGGTGAGCACCTGGGAGCTCGTGCCGTACGCCGGGCTGGGGGTGGTCTGCGGCCTGGCCTCGGTGCTGTTCGTGCTCGGAGTGCGGCTCGGCCGGCGCTCGTTCCGGGCGATGACCTTCCTGCCCGAGCCGCTCAAGCCGGTGGTGGGAATGACTCTGGTGGGCCTGCTGGCGCTCTGGGTCCCGCACGTGCTCGGAGGCGGCACCGACGTCATCAACATGGCGCTCACGGGCCAACTCAAGCTGCCTGACCGGCTGCCGCTGCCCCAGGAGCTCACGGTCCTCTTCCTGCTCGGCCTGGCGGCCGCGAAGCTGGTGGCGACCGCGATCACCACGGGCAGCGGCGGCGCGGGCGGGCTCTTCACGCCAGCTCTCTTTTTTGGCGCCCTGGTCGGCGGAGCTTACGGCTTCTCGGTGCACGGATTGTGGCCGGGGATCGCCTCGTCCTACGGCGCCTACTCGGCGGTGGGGATGGCGGCCATCGCCGCGGGCACGAGCCACGCGCCGATCAGCGCCATCCTGATCGTCTTCGAGTTCACGGGCAACTACGACCTGATCCTGCCGCTGATGGTCGCCTCGATCATCTCCAGCTTCCTGTCGCGCAAGCTCCGGCGCTACTCGATCTACACCGAGGCGCTGAAGCACAAGGGGATCGAGCTGCCCTGGCGGATGGAGGAGGCGGTGCTCGCCGGCCTCACCGTCGAGGCCCTCCTGCAGGAGGACCAGGACATCCTGCGGCCCGGCGATCCGTACAGCAAGGTGGTGGACAGGTTCCTCTCCACCAACCGCGAGCGCCTGTTCGTGGTGGGTCCGGACGGCAAGCTCCAGGGCGTGGTGTCGCTGCACGACATCAAGCACATGCTGGAGAGCCCGGACACGCTGACCGCGGTGGTGGCGCACGACCTGATGACGCCGATCGAGCAGGCGATCCGCAGCGACGAGCGGCTGCACCGGGCCACCGAGTCCTTCGCCCAGAGCGAGTACGAGCGGCTGCCGGTAGTGGATGAGGAGGGGCGGTACCTGGGAGTGCTGGCCAAGCGCGACCTGCTGGCGGTCTATGCCCAGGAGGTGCTGGGGCGGCCGGCGCTGCTGGCGACGTTCGTCTCCAGCAAGGGGGCGGAGACCAGCCGGGACTACGTCCACCTGCCGCCGGACTTCTCGGTGCGGCTGGTGCCGGTGCCCGGAGCCCTGGTCGGCAGGACGCTGGCGGACGCGAAGCTGCCCCAGACCCTGGGCGCCCGCGTGCTGGAGATCCGCCGCCGCTCCCGCACCGGGGAGGAGGTGGTGATCCCGGCGGGGGACACGGTGTTCGAGGAGGGGGACCAGTTCATCCTGGTCGGCCCGACCGCCACCGTCGAAGCGCTGTCGGAAGGGAAGCTGACCCTGCCGGAAGAGGCCGTAGTTGGATGAGGATCTCCTGAAGAGGCTCCCGGCGCCGCCGGGCCTCTGCGCGACCTGCGAGCACCTGCGGCTCATGGCATCCAGCCGCAGCGTGTTCGTCCGCTGCGCCCTGGCGGAGACCGACCCGCGCTTCCTGCGCTACCCGCCGCTCCCCGTGGTGGCGTGCTCCGGCCATCAACCCACCCGGCCCATGTAGAGACGCCCCGTGGGGCGTCTCCCGATCCGGCACCGTGGCACCGAAGGAGACGCCCCACGGGGCGTCTCTACAGCGGGGGGCGGGATGTCAGCCCGAAACCCCCACAATGAACCGGTCGAGCGCGCTGCAGAAGGCGGCGGGGGCTTCGGCGTGGGGGAGGGCTCCGGCGGTCTCGAAGACTTCGAGCTCGGCGGTGTGCGGGAGGCGGTGCAGCCAGCGGTCGGCCTCCTCGACGGGCGGGGCGGCCGACTGGCGGCCCCAGGCGATCCAGACCGGCAGGCCGATCTCCGGCAGCGTCTCGGCCACGGCATCGCCGAGCTCTCCTCCCGCCCAGGCGGCGAGCGCCGCCCGCGAGCGCGGCACGTGGCTCGCCCGGTAGTGATGGTCGAGCAGCGCCGCGTCCACCCGCTCGGGAGCGGCGTAGACCTCCTTGCGCAGGTGGTGGGTGATCGCCGAGCGGCTGGTCAGGAGATCGAGGACCGTGTCGCGCACGATGGGCATCCGCAGCAGCGTGGCTAGGAACGACTGGCCTTCGCCCGCCTCCAGACCCAGAGGGCAGACCAGGCCGAGCGCGCCCAGCAGGCCGGGCCGTTGCGCCGCGATCCGCACGGCATAGGCCGCGGACATCCCGGAGGCGATCAGGACGGCCGGCTCCCTGACGACTCCCGAGAGGAAGCCTGCGATCGCCTCCACGTAGAGCGCGGGGGACCAGTCCCCGCGGGAAGCGGAGCGGCCCCAGCCGGGGAGGTCCGGCGCGTAGACCGCGTAGCGCTCGGCCAGGCGCTCGGCCGTCGCCCGCCACTCGCCGGCGTCGTGCCCCGGTCCGAAGGAGTGCAGCAGGACGATCGGCGGCCGGTCCCCGCGCAGGCCCAGCTCCTGGAAGACGATCTCCCCGTGCCGGCCCGCGTAGCGGTGCGCCCGGCCCCAGCGCGGGGTCTGCGGCGGCTCGGCCCGCCGGCGGATGACCGCGCTCACGAGAGCCGGCGCTCCCACCGCCGCCGCGGCCAGGACGAGCCCCTTGACCAGGGGGCCGATCCGCCGCCGCGGCCGTCCGTACGTGGTCCTGATCATCGTTGCCTCCCTGATCCGGGGTCGAGAATAGCACGCGGGTTGATCCCATCCCCCCTCTCCTCACCGGCCTTCGGCCGGGCTACCCCCGTGCCGGAGGAGAGGGAGCTTCGGAGGTATAATCCGCTCCGTCGTAGACGATTCTGGGGGGTGTGTGCATGCCTGTCCGTCCCATCATCCGGCTCGGCCATCCCGCTCTGCGGACGCCGGCCCAGCCCGTGCCGCCGGAGCAGATCCGCACCGGCGAGATCCAGCAGCTCGTCGAGGACATGGTGGAGACCATGCACGCGGCCGCCGGCGTCGGCCTGGCGGCCCCGCAGCTCGGCGTCGGGCTGCAGATCTTCGTCTACGCCTGCGAGGGCAACGACCGCCACGCGGACATCCCCCTCCACGTCGTGATCAACCCCATGATCACCCCGCACAGCCGGGAGCTGGTCTACGACTGGGAAGGCTGCCTGTCGATCCCCGACCTGCGGGGCCTGGTGCCGCGCCACCCGTCGGTGCGGGTGCAGGGGCTCGACCGCGAGGGCGGGCGGCTCGACTACATCGCCAGCGACTTCGAGGCGCGCATCGTCCAGCACGAGTACGACCACCTCAATGGCATCGTCTTCCTCGACCGCATGCGCGACCTCCGGTCCCTCGGCTACACCGAGGAGTGGAGCCAGTACATGGAGGGCGAGGATGGCGACGACACTGCGGTCGGCTAGGCGGTCGGCTGAGGCGTGGCTCGCGAGCTGGTGATCGTCTGGGCGGGCCGGCACCACCGGTCGGGCTGGGAAGAGATCTGCACCACCTACCGCCGCCGCATCTCCCACATGGCCGCGGTGCGCGACCTGCCGGTCAAGGCGAAGGCCGCGTCCGAAGACCCCCAGCGCCTGCGCCTCGAAGGGCAGGCCCTCCTGGCCGCGCTCCCGCGGCCGTCCTATCTCGTCGCTCTCGACAGCCGCGGCGACATCGTCGACTCCGCGCAACTGGCGGAGCGCCTGACCCGTATCAAGGCCGAGTGGCCGCACCCGGTGGCCTTCGTGATCGGCTCCGATCTCGGGCTCGACAAGGCGGTGCTCGACGAGGCGCGATGGACCCTGTCGCTGGGCCGGCTGACCCTCTCGCACGAGCTGGCACGCCTCGTGCTGTACGAGCAGCTCTACCGTACGCTCACGATCGAGGCCGGAATGAGCTATCATCGCGAGCCGCTCTGAATGGGTAACATGTATTTGACGAAGCGTTGAAAGGAGACAGCAAGCGTGGCCAAGACACAGAAGGCCAAGACGGCCTCCGCTCCGGCTCAGCAGGCCCCCCAGGACCAGAGCCAGTTCGAGGCGCTGCGCACCCGGCTCTTGGAGCAGCGGCGGGAGATGTACGACCTGTACAACCAGGACATCCGCGCCGGCCAGGAGTCTGCGGACGACGGCACCGAGGACATCGTCGACCGCGCGAACAATCACTACAACCGGGAGCTGATGTTTTCGCTCTCGGACAGTGAGAGGCAGCGGCTGCTCCAGATCGAGGACGCCCTCCGGCGCATGGACGAGGGGAGCTACGGCCGGTGCAGCAACTGCGGCGGTCCGATCAACCCCAAGCGGCTGGAGGCGGTGCCCTGGACGCGCTTCTGCATCGACTGCCAGGAGCTCGTCGAGCGCGGCATGATCGAGGCCGAGGCCTCCTAGTGCCCTGTCACGTGTGAAAGATGGATCAATCCCTGTGTAGGGGCGCCCCTTGTGGGCGCCCTGAGCGGAGGGCGGCCACAAGGGCCGCCCCTACGGGAGCTCCATGAGCTCGGTCGACAAGTTTCTCCAGCAGGTCGGGCAGAGCGGACCCCAGGTCTGCCTGGTCCACGGCGACCTCGTGCTCGCCGAGCCGGCCGCTGTGCGCGTGGCGGAAACCCTGGCCGCGGCTCACGCATTGCCGAAAGAGCGCGTCGAGCTCCACCGCCACCCCTCGTCCCTCGCTCCCATCCTCCAGGATCTCCGGACCTACTCGCTCTTCGGCGGCGCCAAGGTGCTCCTCGCCCTCGACACGGCCGTGTTCGCGGACCGCAACGCCGCGGCCGGGCTGATCGACGATGCCGCGGAGGTCCTGCCCTTGAATTCGCCCGCCCTCGGCCCCCGGGAACGCCAGGCGGCTTCGCGGCTGCTCCAGGCGCTGCACCTCTTCGGCACCGAGGCGCTCTCCGGCCTGCCGGCCTGGGCGTTCGAGGGGGACCGGCGGGGGCGCGGCGGGCGCGCCCGGGGCAAGAAGCAGGTGGAGGAGCTGCGCGCCAACCTGGCCCCGCTCCTGGAGGCGGCGGTGCGCGAGGGGATCCAGGGGATCGGGGAGGGCGACCTCGCGGAGCTGACGGACGCGGTGCGCGGCGGCCTGCCCGACGGGCACGCCCTGGTCCTGGCGGAACGCAGCGTGGCCGCGGACCATCCGCTGGTGCGCCTGCTGGAGGAGCGCGGGGCCGTGCTGTCCGTGGGGAGCGTCGAATCCGAGCGCGGCGGCTGGCAGGGGCTCGAGCCGATCGCCGAGGAGCTCCAGCGCCAGACCGGCGTGGCCATCGCCTCGGACGCGCTCTCGGAGCTGGCCCGCCGCACCCTGCGCCAGGAGGGGGAGGGGCGCAACCGCGTTGGGAAGGGGATCGACGCCGACTCGACCGCCCGGCTCGCCGGGGAGTACCGCAAGCTGGCCAATCTGGCACAGGGGGCGGGGGAGAAGCGGATCGGCCGCAATCTCGTGGAGCAGAACGTCGAGGACCGGGGGGAGGAGGATGTCTGGCAGCTCCTCGACGCGGTCGCGACCGGCCGGCCGGGCGAGGCCCTCGACCGCCTGCGCCGGCTCCTGGCCTCCTCCGACGATCCGCTGGCCGCGCGCCTCTCCTTCTTCTCCCTGTTCGCCTCGTTCTGCCGGCAGCTCACCGCGATCCGCGGCATGATGCGCGCCGCCCGGGTGCCGGCCGGGGAGTCCAACTTCGGCCGCTTCCGCGACCGCCTGGCCCCGTCGCTCCAGGGGGAGCTCCCGGGCGGCGGCAAGAATCCGCTCGCCGGCATCCACCCTTTCCGTCTCCACCGCGCCTACCTGGCCGCCTCGCGCCTGCCCGAGCCCATGCTCGCCCGCCTGCCCTCCGACGTCCTGGAGACCGAGCTGCAGATCAAGGGCGAGAGCGGCGAGGCCGACGCGGCCCTGGCCGACCTGGTGGCCCGGGTGGCGGCGGCCGGGCGTTAGCCCTCCTCCTCCCCGGTTCCCTCTTCCCCGTGCTTGCCGCCGCCCCGCCACTCGGGGTCGCGGCGCGCGAACACGTCAAGATGGCGCGGCACCTCCAGGAGAGTCCGGGTCATGGCCGGGTCGCAGACTTCGTTTTCGCATTCGTAGGTATACACGTTCCACTCTTCGTCCAGGCGCGCGTAGGCGCTGAGAGTCTGGTACGTATTGCAATGTCCGCATTTGATCGATATGTTCCGGATGTCGATGGTGTCGCTCATCAGGGCGGCCTCCCTTTGGAATCAACATCATGTCACCCATGGTCCACGATTTGCACTTCTCCCCGACGCGATGAGACGCAGCCTCCCCTACCGCCGGTTCTCCCTCGTCCTGGTCCTTCTGGTGCTGGCCTTCGGGCCGGCCCGAGGACAGGAGGAGGCCACTCCGACGTTCGAGGAGGAGGTCTCGGTCGGCTACGTGCTGGTGCCCCTGGTGGTTCGGTCGGGGGCGGGGTACGCCGATCGTCTGGACCAGGACGACTTCCGGCTCCTGGTCGACGGCAAGCGGGTCGAGATCGAAAGCTTCGAGCGGCGGGCCGATGCTCCGGCGAGCGTCGTGTTCCTGCAGGACCTCTCCGGCAGCATGGAGGGGACGAGCCTGGCGGCGAGCCAGCAGGCGGTCCGGTTCTTCCTCGACAAGTCGGTGCCAGGCGACGAGTTCGCCATCGCCACCTTCGCCGGGGGTGAATCCGGGGGTGGCCAGGTCGAGGTGCCCTACACCTCGGAAATGTCCGTGCTGCGCGAGTCGGTGGCGGGCTGGAAGGCCTGGGGCACGACGGCTCTCCACGATGCCGTGGCCTGGGTGCCGAACATCTCGGCCGAGGGGCGCAACCCGAAGCGGTTCGCGGTCCTGATCACGGACGGGATCGACAACGCCAGCAAGTTCACGCCGGAGCAGGCGCGGGAGATCGTGCGCCAGGCCCAACTCCCGGTCTACGTGATCGGGCTCGGGACCGGCAACCCGTACGAGCTCTCCGAGACCGGCGAGAAGATCTACCGGTACGCGGACGTGCTCAACCTGCTGGCCTCGGTCTCCGGGGGCCGGTATTACGCCATCTCGAACCTGGAAGAGCTGCAGGAGGCGCTGGTCGCGATCCACGACGACCTGCGCCACCAGTACGTGCTCGGCTTCGCCACGGGCGAGGGCAAATCCCGCCTGCGCGACGTCAAGGTGGAAGTCAAGTCGGGCGGCCGGTCGGTGCTGTTCCGGCGCGGCTACAAGGGACCCCCGCCAGCCAGCAGCAAAGGCGGCTGAGCGGGAAGACGTTTTCTCCAACCGAGCCGTCCCCCACGAACGGGGCCGGCTCTCTCTCCAGCCAAGGAGGACTCACATGCGCAACAAGCTGTGGATGATCGCTCTGGCCTTGATCGTGGCCCTCGGGGTCACGGGATGCGCCACCAAGAAATACGTCCGTCAGGAGACGGGCGCGGTCGGCCAGCGGGTGGATCAGGTGTCAGGGCAGGTCGAGGAGGCTCAGACCCGCCTCGACACGCACGAGCGCCAGATCGGCGAGGCCTCGAAGACGGCCCAGGAAGCGCTCCAGCGCGCCATCGACGCGGGCAAGCTCGCCGAGGGCAAGCTGCTCTACGAGACGGTCCTGACCGACGACAAGGTCAAGTTCGGGTTCGACACCTCCGACCTCTCGCCGGAGGCCGAGGCGGCAATCGACCAGTTCGCCGCCGATCTCAAGAGCCAGAACGCGGGAGTCTACATCGAGATCCAGGGCCACACGGACAGCGTGGGCTCGGACAAGTACAACGAGGAGCTGGGCCTGCTGCGGGCCGAGGCGGTGCGCCGCTATCTCAGCCAGAAGCACCAGTTCCCGCTCCACCGGATGAACGTGATCTCCTACGGGGAGTCGGCCTCGGTGGCCGACAACAGCACCCGCGAGGGGCGGTCGCAGAACCGTCGCGTCGCGCTGGTGGTGCTCCGGTAGGGTTCAGGTAGAGGAAGTCGACAAGGCCGGAAAGCGGCGGCCTCCGGGCCGCCGTCCTCCCTACACGCCTGCCTGCTGCAGGACCTTGCGCACCGTGGCTGCGTCGGCCACGCCGGTGTGGAAGAAGGTCACCCTGCCCTTCCTGTCGATGACCAGCAGGGTGGGCAGACCGACCACGCCGAGCTTGCTGGAGACAGTGTCCTCCGGATCGAGGAGCACCGGGTAGGGCATGGGCTTGCGCTTCAGGAACGAGCGCACCGTGGGCTCGTCCTCGCCCACGTTCGCCGCCAGGAACTGGAC
>JBJMGZ010000618.1:0-2897 GCA_045807605.1 Thermoanaerobaculia bacterium
CGCCCCTACATCTGGCCCGAGGCGTGTCGTAGGGGCGGCCCTTGTGGCCGCCCTGTGCCATAGTTCGGGGCGATGACCGTCGCCCTGCCCTCCCCCCGCCCGCTCGTCCTGATCGCCGACGACCAGCGCGAGATCCGCGAGGCGCTGCGCCTGCTGCTCAAGGGCGAGGGCTACGAGACCGAGACCGCAGCCTCGCCCGCCGAGGTCATCCAGGCCGTCACCAGCCGCGAGCTCGATGCGGTCCTGATGGACCTCAACTACACCCGCGACACCACCTCCGGCCAGGAGGGGCTCGACCTCCTCGCCCGCCTGCGCGCCATCGACGAGTCGCTGCCGGTGATCGTCATCACGGCCTGGGCCAGCATCAGCCTCGCCGTCGAGGTCATGCGCCAGGGCGCCCGCGACTTCGTGGAGAAGCCCTGGGACAACACGCGTCTCCTCTCCATCCTCCGCACCCAGGTCGAGCTCGGGCGAGCCCTGCGCCGCGGCGAGCGCCTGGAAGCCGAAAACGCGCTGCTGCGCCAGGAAGGCCATCCCACCCACCCCGAGATCGTCGCCCAGTCGCCGGAGATGCGCCCCGTCCTGGAGCTGATCGAGCGCGTCGGCCCCTCGGAGGCGAACGTCCTCATCACCGGCGAGAACGGCACCGGCAAGGGGCTCGTGGCCCGCGCCCTCCACGCCGTGTCCCGCCGGGCCGCGCGGCCGCTGGTCATCGTCAACACGGGCGGCCTGTCGGAGACGGTCTTCGAGAGCGAGCTGTTCGGCCACGTGCGCGGAGCGTTCACCGATGCCAAGGCCGACCGCGTCGGCCGCTTCGAGCTGGCCGACGGCGGCACCCTGTTCCTCGACGAGATCGCCAACGTCAGCCTCTCCCAGCAGGCGCGGCTCCTGCGCGTCCTGGAGACCGGCGAGTTCGAGCGCGTGGGCTCGTCCAGGACCCGGCGGGCGGACGTGCGCATCGTCTCGGCCACGAACGCGAGCCTGGGCGACGAGGTGGCGGCCGGACGCTTCCGCCGGGATCTCCTGTTCCGGCTCAACACGGTCGAGATCCCGCTGCCGCCGCTGCGCTCCCGCCGGGCCGACGTGGTGCCGCTGGCCGAGCTCTTCCTCGCCGAGCAGGGCCGCCGCTACCGCAAGCCGCTGCGCGGCTTCGACGAGGGGGCGCTGGCGGCGCTCCTCGCCCATCCCTGGCCGGGCAACGTCCGCGAGCTCAGCCACGCGGTCGAGCGCGGCGTGCTCATGGCCGCCGGCGACCGGGTGCGGTCACGAGACCTGGGGCTCCAGCCCGCCGCCGCGCCGGGCGGCAGCGTCCTGGAGGACCTCCCCCTGGAGGACGTCGAGCGCGTGCTGATCCAGAAGGCGCTCGCCCGCTACGGCGGCAACGTCAGCCAGGCCGCCCACGCCCTCGGCCTCTCCCGGAGCGCGCTCTACCGCCGCCTGGAGAAGCATGGTCTCTGACACCGCCCGCCGGCTCCGCTGGCTGCGATGGCTGAGATACCTGCGGCCGCTCTCCTTCGAGGCGCGCATCCTCCTGCTGGCGCTCGCCGTGGGCCTGCCGGGCACCGCGGCCGCCCTCCTGCTCCTCTGGCTCGGCCCGTACAGCCCGCGGCTGCAGTGGATCCTGACCGTGGCGCTCGCGGGCGTCTGGTGGTGGCTCGCCGAGCACCTCTGGCAGAGCGTGGTCCGTCCCCTCCAGACGATGTCGAACCTGCTCCACGCCGTGCGCGAGGGCGACTTCTCCCTGCGCGCGCGTCTGCCCCCGCAAATCGAGGAGACCGACGCGCTCGACGCCCTCGGCCAGGTCATGCTGGAGATCAACGCCATCGGCGAGACGCTGCGCGAGCAGCGCCTGGGAGCCCTGGAGGCCACGGCCCTGCTCAACCGGGTCATGGAGGAGGTGGACGTGGCGGTGTTCGCGTTCGACGACGCGGCGCGGCTGCAGCTCGTGAACCGGGCGGGAGAGCTGCTGCTCGCCGAGCCCGCGGACCGCCTGCTGGGCCGGGAGGCCGGGGAGCTGGGGCTCGCCGACGTGCTCGCCGCAGGACAGCGCATCGTGGCGAAAACCTTCCCGGGAGGGTTCGGCCGCTGGGAGGTCCGGCGCAGCGCCTTCCGCGAGCAGGGCCTCCCCCATGCCCTCCTGGTCATCTCGGACCTGACCGAGACCCTGCGCGAGGAGGAGCGGCAGGCCTGGAAGCGCCTGCTGCGGGTGCTCGGGCACGAGCTCAACAACTCGCTCGCGCCGATCCGCTCCATGGCCTCCACCCTGGCCGGGCTTCTCGCCCGCCGGCCGCGGCCGCACGACTGGGAGGAGGACATGCAGAGCGGCCTGGAGATCGTCGGCAACCGCGCCGAGGCACTGAGCCGCTTCATGGCCGCCTACTCCCGCCTGGCCCGACTGCCCCACCCCAACCTGGCGCCGGTCGACCTGCCGGCGCTCATCCGCCGCGTGGCGGGGCTGGAGACCCGGCTGCCGGTCTACGTCGAGCGCGGCCCGGCCGTCACCCTGCAGGGAGACGCGGACCAGCTCGAGCAGCTCCTGATCAACCTGCTGCGCAATGCCGTGGACGCCGCCCTGGAGACCCGGGGCGGCGTGGGGATCGGCTGGAAGGTGAACGGCGGTATCGGCGGGTGGACGGAGGTGCGCATCGAGGACGAAGGGCCGGGCATCGCGAACCCGGACAACCTGTTCGTCCCGTTCTACACCACGAAGCCGGAGGGCACCGGCATCGGTCTTGCCCTTTCGCGGCAGATCGCGGAGGCCCACGGCGGCACCCTCACCCTGGAGAACCGGCGGCCGGGCCCCGGGTGCGAGGCGCTGCTCCGGTTGCCGGTTTCTGAAATGTAGGGGAGGGGTTTACCCCCTCCCGGGGGGGGGCCAGCCCCCCCCCAACATCAAG
>JBJMGZ010000619.1:0-8053 GCA_045807605.1 Thermoanaerobaculia bacterium
AAGCGGCGATGCCCTCCGCCATGTCGGCGGTGGGGCAGAGCTCTTCGAGGTAGAGGCGCTCGCTTTCAGCCAGTGCCTCGGAGAATCCGAGATCCCTTCCGGCCCGGACCGCCTTCTTGGTGAGCCGGGTCACCGCGGCGCTCTTGGCCAGGATCTCGGCCGTCAGCTTCGCGAGCCCCTCGTCCAGGTCCCCGACCCTCCGGGCGATCAGGCCCATGCGCTCGGCCTCCTCGCAGGTGAGCGTGCGGCCGGTGAGGAGGAGGTCGAGGGTGCGGCCCGGTCCGATCAGGGACGGGTAGAGGGCCGCCGCGACCGGCGGATAGCAGCCGAGCTCGATCTCGGGCTGGCCGAAGCGGGCGTCTTCGGTGGCGATCACCAGGTCGCAGGCGAGGGCCAGCTCCATCCCTCCCCCGAGACAGTGCCCTTGCACCGCCGCCACCGTGACAGGGGAGAGGTCGCGCAGCTTGCGGATCGCCCCGTGCAGGCTCTCGAGCATCGGCCCGACCAGCTCGGGCGTGTGGTCCTGGACCGCCACTCCGGCGGAGAAGGCGCGCTCGCCAGCTCCTCGGATCACGACGAGCTGCAGGTCCTCGTCCCGATCCAGCTCCGAGATGGCCTGGCCGAGCCGGGCGATGGTCGGAATGTCCAGAATGTTCAGCGGCGGACGGTTGAGCGTGACGGTGGCGGTGCGTCCGTCCCGTTCCAGCAGGAGGGTCATGGACGGACCGCCCGGACGAAGTCCTCCCAGAGGGCGCGGTGCTGGGCGTGGGCGATCAGGTTCTCGGGGTGCCACTGGACGGCGCGCACCCACCAGTCCGGCCGGTCGAGCACGAACGCTTCGACGAGGCCGTCCGGCGCCTCGGCCACGGAGACCAGCCCGTCCGCCAGGCGCTTGACCGCCTGGTGATGACGGCTGTTGACCCAGGCCGTCTCTTTCGCGAGGATCTCGCCGAGCGGCCTGTCGGGCTCCAGCACGGTGACGGTATGGACCAGGAGGTCCTTGGGATTGTCCCGGCTGTGCGGCACGTCGGTGGGGCGCTGGCTCGGAAGGTCCTGCCAGAGCGAGCCGCCGAGGAAGACGTTCAGCACCTGGAGGCCGCGGCAGACTCCCCAGACCGGCACCTGCGCCTCGCGCGCGCCTTCGAGCAGCGCCCATTCCATCGCGTCCCGCTCGGGGAAGACCTCGACCGTGTCGTTGAGGATCTGCTCGCCGTAGAGCTCCGGGGCCACGTCGACCCCGCCGCAGAGGACGAGCCCCGAGGCCTGGCTTGCCAGCGTCCGGGCCTCCTCGGGAGTCATGGAGCCGGGCATCACGTACCGGAAGTCCTCGATGCCCACGGCCTTGAGTGCCTCGCCGTAGGGAAGGGCCTTCTCGTCCGAGGCGGTGGCGACCAGGATCAAGCAGCCTCCCTCTCGACAAGGGCCGCGATGCCCATGCCGCCGGAGACGCAGAGTGTGGCGATCCCCCGCTCTCCGCCCCGCTTTTCCAGGCCGTGGAGCAGGGTGACCAGGATGCGCGTGCCGGTGGCGCCGATCGGATGGCCGAGCGCGATGGCGCCGCCGTCCGGGTTCAGGCGGTCGGTGCCGATCCCCAGCTCCCGGTTGCAGGCGAGCACCTGGGCGGCGAACGCCTCGTTGAGCTCCACTTCGTCGATGGCGCCGATGTCGAGGCCGGCCTTCTCCAGCAGCTTGCGCACCGCCGGCACCGGTCCGATGCCCATGATCCGCGGCTCGACGCCGACCACCTGCCAGCCCGAAAGCCGGGCCACGACCGGCAGTCCCAGCTCCTTCGCAGCGGCCCGGGAGGAAACGACGATGGCGGCCGCGCCGTCGGTGATGCCGGAGGAGTTGCCCGCGGTCACCACGCCGCCGTCGCGGAAGACCGGCTTGAGCCTGGTCATGGAATCCAGGGTGGCGCCATCCCGCGGGTGCTCGTCCCTGGAGACCGTGACGTCCCCCTTCCTGCCGGGGACGGTGACCGGCACGATCTCGCTGTCGAAGCGGCCCTCGGCCCGGGCGCGCTCGCAGCGGAGCTGGCTCTCCAGGGCGTAGGCATCCGAGGCGGCGCGGTCGATCCCGACCTCGCTCGCCAGCTCCTCGGCGGTCTCGCCCATGACGAGGTCGGAGAGCGGGCAGTTGAAGCCGTCCTTGTACATGCCGTCCACGATCTCGGCGTTGCCCAGGCGGTAGCCGGTGCGGCCGCGGGGAAGTAGATAGGGAGTGTTCGACATGCTCTCCATGCCGCCCGCGAGCACCACCCGGGCCTCGCCGGTAAGGATCGCGCGCGCCGCCGAGAGCACGGCCTGGAGGCCGGAGGCGCACGCCTGGTTGACGGTGTACGCCGGGCGATCGACCGGCACGCCGGAACGGTAGGCGACCTGGCGGCCGGTGTTGGGTCCGCCGCCCGCCTGCCGTCCGTGGCCGAAGATCACCTGGTCCACGTCCGCCGGATCGAGCCCGGCGCGCTCCATCGCGGCCCGGGCCGCGGCGGTCCCCAGCTCCACTGCCGTCAGCGGGGACAAGCCCCCGAGGAACTTGCCGATGGGCGTTCGCACGGGGGCGGCGAGGACGATGTCGTTGTCATTCTTCACGGACATCTCTCTACCAGCCGCGGAACTCCGGCTTGCGCTTGGAGACGTAGGCGTCGAGGCCTTCCTTGGCGTCCGGGCTCTCGAAGAGCTGCTGCTGCAGCTCGCGCTCGATGGCGAGGCCGCTCTCGAACGGCACCTCCCAGCCGGACTGCACCGACCGCTTGATGCGGCCCGCGGCCTTGGCGGCCTTGTTCGGCGGGGTGAACTCCTTGGCGTAGTTGTGGATCTGCTCGGCGAAGCTGGCGTTGTCGCCCTCGAAGATGTAGTTGATGATGCCGAGCTTCTGGCCCTCCTCGAAGTCGATGAGGCGGCCGGTGATCATGAGGTCGATCGAGATCGTCTTGCCGACGCGGCGGGCCAGGCGCTGGGTGCCGCCGGTGCCCGGGAGCACGCCGAGGTTGATCTCGGGCAGGCCCATCTTGCCCGAGCCCTTGCGCGCGATCAGGATGTCCGCGGCCATGGCGATCTCGAGGCCGCCGCCGACCGTGTGGCCGTCGAGCGCCGCGACGACCAGCTTGGGGGTCTGCTCCAGCCGGTTCAGCGTCTCGTTGGCGTGCAGGCAGAAGTAGTACTTGAAGTAGGGATCGGACGACTTCAGCATGTTGATGTTGGCGCCGGCGCAGAAGAACTTGTCGCCTTCGCCGCGCAGGACGATCACGTAGACGTCCTTGTCGAACCGGGCCTTGAGGATGGCTTCGTCGAGCTGGCGCATCATCTCGTGGGTGTAGGTGTTGGCCGGCGGATCGTCCAGGGTGAGGTAGGCGACGCCGTCCTTCACCTCGAGGTGGACCAGGGTGCTCTGGGCCGCGGTCGGTTCCGCGGTCGGTTCCGCGGTCGATCCCGCGGTAGTGGGCTCAGCCATCTTCATCTCCTCCCGTTCGGGTTGGGCAATATGGGGGACCGGGAGGCGGATCGCCGCCCGGAGAGAGTCCCGCGCATTCTAGTACACTGCCCCCCGAGGAGGGGAACCATGGCTCCCGGAGTCCGTAAGCTCGTCCTTTTCGCCGCCGCGCTGTCCATCATGCCTGGCACCGGTGCGGCCCGCACCGCCAAGCCGCCTCTTCACGGCCGCCACTGGATGGCCATCACCGGCAAGCCGCTGGCGGCCACGGCCGGGGCCATGATGTTCCAGAAGGGGGGCAACGCGGTCGACGCCGCCGCGGCCATGCTCGCCGCCACCTGCACCATGTGGGACACGCTCGGCTGGGGCGGCGAGACCCAGGTGCTCCTCTGGCATCCCGGACTGAAGAAGGTCATCGCGATCAACGCCCTCGGCGTCGCCCCGACCGGCGCCACGCCCGAGCTCTTCCAGGGCAAGAACATGCCCTATCCGCCCGAGTTCGGGCCGCTCTCCGCGGTGACGCCGGGCACTCCGGGCGGTCTGCTGGTCATGCTGGCCGAGTACGGCAAGCTGAGCCTCGCGGACGTGCTCGGTCCGGCGATCGAGATGGCCGACGGCTATCCCATCGAGGCGCAGGTCATCGGCCGGATCAGGGCGGAGCAGAAGCGCATCGAGGAGTGGCCCTACTCCAAGGCCGTGTTCCTCCCGGGCGGCAAGCCGCCCGAGCCCGGCCAGGTCTTCAAGCAGCCCGACCTCGCCGCCACCCTGCGCAAGCTGGTGGATGCCGAGAGGCAGGCGCTCGCCTCAGGCAAGGATCGTAAAACCGCGATCCTCGCCGCCTACGACCGCTTCTACAAGGGGGATATCGCCGCCGAGCTCGCCCGCGGCACCCAGGAGGCCGGCGGCCTGATCACCAGGGAGGACCTCGCCCGCTGGCAGGTGCACATCGAGGAGCCGGTCAAGACCTCGTACAAGGGGATCGACGTCTACAAGCTCGACGTCTGGACCCAGGGCCCGGCGATGCTCCAGGCGCTCAACATCCTGGAGCCCCTGGATCTCAAGGGCATGGGGCTCAACAGCGCGCGCTACATCCACACGCTCTACCAGGCCATGAACCTGGCCTTCGCGGACCGTGACTTCTACTATGGCGATCCCTACTTCCCGCCGGAGGAGCCGACCCTGGGGCTGCTCTCCAAGGAATATGCGGAGTCCCGCCGCAAGCTGATCAACCCCGACCGCAACGACCCGGCGGTCAAGCCCGGCGACCCGTACCCGTTCCAGCGCACGAAGAACCCGTACCTCCCCCTGCTGGAGAAGTGGGGGACGCCCGGCGAGTCGACGAAGTACACCCAGCCGCACAATGCCTCGATGTCATTCGATGAAAGCTTCCGGGTGGGCACGACCTCGGTCATCGCTGCGGACGAGGAGGGCTGGGTGGTGTCGGCGACGCCGAGCGGCGGCTGGGTGCCGGCGTTCATCGCGGGCCGCACGGGGGTCGGGCTCTCGCAGCGTATGCAGAGCTTCGTGCTCGACGAGGGGCAGAACCCGTTCAACGTGCTGGTCCCGGGCAAGCACCCGCGGGTGACGCTCACTCCGAGCCTGGCGCTCAAGGACGGCAAGCCCTGGCTCGCCTTCGCGGTGCAGGGCGGCGACACCCAGGACCAGAACCTCCTGCAGTTCTTCCTCGACGTCGCGGAGTTCGGGATGACCGTGCAGGAGGCGGCGGAGGGGCCGAACATCACCAGCTATCAGATGCACAGCTCCTTCGGCGATCACGCCTCCGAGCCCGGACGGCTGACCGTGCAGGCCAGCACCCCGCCGTGGGTGCGGCAGGAGTTGCAGCGGATGGGCTACAAGGTGGAGGTCGAGGAACGCAACTCCGGCCCGATCAACGCCATCCTGCTCGACGCGGAGCACGGCACGATGTGGGGCGGGTCCAGCGACTATGGGGAGGATTACGGCATTGGCTGGTGATCTGATCCTGCCCGATCTTCCCGATCTCCTGGCCGCCCGCCGCGCGCTGGCGGGGGTGGTATTGCGGACGCCGGTGCTCCGCTCGGACATCCTGGACGAGCTGGCCGGAGCGCGGCTCTTCTTCAAGGCCGAGGGATTGCAGATCACCGGCTCCTTCAAGGTGCGCGGGGCCTACAACCGGATCCGCTCCTTCTCGCCGGAGGAGATGGCGCGCGGCCTGATCACGGTGAGCGCCGGCAATGCCGCTCTCGGCGCCGCCTGGGCGGCCCGGGCCGCGGGCGCCAGGCTGGTGGTGGTGATGCCGGAGAACGCGGTCCCCGAGAAGCTGGCGGCGGTGGCGGCGATGGGCGGACGGATCGAGAAGGAGGGGATCACCAACGCCACCCAGGCCTTCGAGCGGCTGGCGCGGCTGCGGGAGGAGCACGGCTATACGCTGGTCCACCCCTTCGACGATCCGCTGGTCATCGCCGGCGCCGGCACCGCCACCTGGGAGCTGCTGGAGGACGCGCCCGATCTCGACGCCCTGGCGATCCCCGCCTCCGGCGGCGGCCCCCTTTCCGGCGCCCTGCTGGCGGCCCGCGGGCTGGCTCCGGCCGCGAAGGTCTACGGCGTCCAGCCCGCCGGGGCGGACGGCATCGTGCGCTCGCTGGCGGCCGGCGCGCCGACTCCCCCGGAGAAGGTGCAGACCGTGGCGGACGGCCTCACCGCCCCCAAGCCGGGGCTCCACAACTTCGAGATGATCCGCCGCTGGGCCACGGACGTCTTCACCGTCCCCGACGCGGCGATCCTGGCCGCCATGGGGCTGATCCTCAGGCACCTGAGAGTGATCGTGGAGCCGGCCGGCGCCGCCGGCCTGGCCGGGGTTCTCGCGGATGAGCGCTTCCGCGGCCGGCGGGTCGGTATCCTGCTGACCGGCAGCAATACGGGGGCGGAGCGGGTGCGCGAGGCGCTGGGGGCGGAACAAGGGACCTGAGGGACAACAGGGACTGCAGGGACATCAGGGACAAAAGAAGACTGCCTGCTGTCCCTGAGGTCTCTGATGTCTCTTAGGTCCCTTGTTCTCTTTGCCCTCACCGGTACCCCGCCGCCTGCAACTCGAACAGCTCCGCGTAGCGCCCTCCTGCGGCCAGCAGCTCCTCGTGGGTGCCCATCGACTCCACCTTGCCGTCGGCGAGAACCAGGATGCGGTCCGCCATGCGCACGCTGGAGAAGCGGTGGGAGATCAGCACGGCGGTCTTCCCCTCGCTCAGCTCCTTGAAACGCTGGAACACCTCGAACTCCGAGCGGGCGTCGAGCGCCGCGGTCGGCTCGTCGAGGATCAGCACCTGGGCGTCCCGCATGTAGGCGCGGGCGATGGCCACCTTCTGCCACTCGCCTCCCGAGAGGTCGACGCCGGTGCGGAAGCGCTTGCCGATGATCTGGTCGTAGCCGGCCGGCAGCTTCTCGATCACCTCGTCGGCCAGGCTGCGCCCGGCGGCGGTGACGATGCGCGCGCGGTCGTCGCGGGCCTCGATGCGGCCGACGGCGATGTTCTCGGCGGCGGTGAGGTGATAGCGCACGAAATCCTGGAAGATGACGCCGATGTTGGCGCGCAGCGCGCCGAGGTCGTACTCGCGCAGGTCGTGGCCGTCGAGCAGGATGCGCCCCTCGTCCGGATCGTAGAGCCGCGCCAGCAGCTTGACCAGGGTGGTCTTGCCGGCGCCGTTCTCGCCGACCAGGGCCAGCACCTCGCCCCCCCGCAGGTCGAAGCTCAGGTGTCGCACCGCCCAGCGCTCGGCGCCGGGGTAGCGGAAGCCGACGTCCTCGAAGGCGAAGCCGTCGCGGATCGGCACGGGGAAGGAGCGCGGATTTTCCGGCGAGACGATCTCCGGCTCGATCTCGAAGAAGGAGAACAGATCGTCCAGGTAGAGCGCCTGCCCGGCCACCTGCGAGAAGCCGATCAGCAGCCCCTCCAGCAGGGCGCGCAGGCGGAGGAACGAGCCGGCGAGAAAGGTGAGGTCGCCGATGCTGAAGCGGCCGCTCAGCGTGCTCCAGGTGATGTAGGCGTAGGCCACGTAATAGCCCACCGTGCCGATGGCGGTCAGCGCGCCCCCCCAGCCGGCGCGGCGGATCGCCAGCCGGCGGTTGCCCTGGTAGAGGGCGTTGGCGAGCTGGCGGTAGCGCTCGATCAGGAAGGCGTTGAGGCCGAAGATCTTCACTTCCTTGGCGGTGTCGACGCTGGCGCCGGTCTGGCGCACGTAGTCGATCTCGCGCCGCTCCGGCGTCCGCACGTAGTCGAGCGAGTAGCTCTGGGAGTTGAAGTGCGCCTCGCCGAGGAAGGCCGGAACCAGCGCCAGGATCAGCAGCGCGATCAGCCAGGGGGCGTAAACCACCAGCCCGGCGGCGAAGCTGACGATGGTCACGATGTCCTGCGCCTGGCCGAAGAGCTGGTTCATCAGCGTCATCCGGCCGGTGGTCTGCCGGCGGGCGCGCTCGAGCCGGTCCTGGAGCTCGCTGTCCTCGAAATCCTCGAGGTCGAGGGTCGCCGCATGCTCCATCAGGCGCACGCTGGTGGCGTTGGTGAACTGCTCGGCGAGGAGGGAGTCGAGCAGCGAGACCAGGCGGCCCAGCCCGTCGGAGAGCACCGCCAGGCCGAATTCGGCCGCCA
>JBJMGZ010000620.1:0-5249 GCA_045807605.1 Thermoanaerobaculia bacterium
CTGGACGATCTCGTACTTGCTGTCCAGGACGGAACCTGGCTCGCGCAAGCTCGACAAGCTACCCCACCTTGGTGCCGCAGCTCGGGCAGAACTTCGAGCCCGGAGGCAGCTTCTGGCCGCAGTTGTGGCAGAAGGCCGCTACGGCTCCCGCCGCCGCGGCTCCAGCCGCAGCCGGGGCTGCTCCCGCGCTGCCGGGAGATACAGCCGGAGCCGGCTGCCCGCCGCCCTGCATGGCCTCGCGCATCATGCCGGGGAGCATCATGCCGAGTCCCGCGCCCATCCCCACCCCCATGCCGGCGGCCACGTTGCCGCCGCCTTCGCCGCCCTGCTGGGCGGCGTCGCCGATGGCGCGCGCGGTCTTGAACTTGAGGTAGGTGTTCATGTCGCCGAGCGCCGCCATGCCGCTGCGCTCGTCGATCAGCTTCTGCACCTCCTCGGGCGGCGTGATCGCGCCCACGTAGAGGTCGACCAGCTCGATGCCGTACTTGGTGAAGTCGTCCGCCACGCGGGCCTTGAGCCCCATGGCCAGCTCGTCGTAGAGCCGCGGCAGGTCGAAGATGGAGGTCAGGTTCTCGCCCAGGACGTCGGTCAGCCGGGCCACGATGACGTCGCGGAACCAGTCCTCCAGCCGCTCGGTCGAGTAGACCCCCATGGTGCCGACGACGCCGTTGACGAACTGCTGGGCGTTGACCACCCGCAGCGCGTACTTGCCGAAGGCGCGCAGGCGGACCATGGCCAGCTCCTGGTCGCGGAACGCCACCGGCTCTTTCGTGCCCCACTTGAGGTCGAGGAAGGTCTTGGTGGAGACGAAGACCACCGCGGCCTGGAACGGCGACTTGCCGCCGAACGGGATGCCGAAGAGGCTCGCCAGCAGCGGGATGTTCTGGGTGGCGAGCGTGTGGCGGCCGGGGCCGAAGGTGTCGAGCGCCTTGCCGTCGCGGAAGAAGACCGCCTGCTGGCTCTCCTCCACGATGAGCTGGCTGCCGAGGCGGATGTCCGCCGTGCCGTTGGCCGGCCACCGCGCCACCAGGGTCTTGCCGCTGGGGTCCTGATGCTGGATCACATCCATGGTTCTCTCCTGTCTTCTCAGGCGCCGGCCTGCACGACGTTGCTGATCACCAGCTCGCGCTGCTTCCACTTGTCTTCGAGGACCCGCACCCGCTGCTGCACCGGCTCCAGGGCCTTGGCGGGGTCGTCTCCGCCCGGAGCCGGAACGGCCGCGACGAGCCCCTCCAGGTCTTCTACGTCCTGGAGCACGGAAAGATCGAACTCGTACAGGCGCTGCAGCTCCGCGTCGCCGATCTTCACCGCGTCGAACAGGCCGCTCGCGCCGTAATCGGAGAAGCGGACGGCCTGGGAGAGCCCGTCGATCTGGCGGTCCAGGCGGTCGAACGCGGAGAGCGCGCCGATCTTGCCGGCGTCCGTGTAGCTGCGGGCCTTGTCGCGCAGCGCCGCCTTGAGGCGGCCGAGCTCCGTCGAGAGGTGCTCGCGCTGCATCTTGTCCACGTCGCGCCGCAGCTCGCGGTCCTGGAATCCCCGGAACCCGGGGATCTTGTCGCCGAGCCGTTCGAGGACGTTGCGCTGGCCCCTGGCCTCTTCATAGCCGTTGCTCATGAGTTTCCTCCTGGAGGGATGATCCTATCAGAGGTCAGGGGAGCGGCCGGCCCGGGATCAGGGCGCGGAGGAAGTCCTCGCAGGGCAGACAGCGGATGCCGTCCACGACGCGGGCTTCCTCGCCGCGGTACAGCAGGCGCAGCTCCGCCTCCGGATAGTCCTCCCGGAAGGCTTTGAGGCCGCGCAGGTCGGCGGGGCGGATCGTCGCCGAATGCTTCACCTCGATGGCCCAGAAACCATGGCGGCCATAGAGGACGAAGTCGACCTCGGCGCCGGCCCGGGTGCGCCAGAAGCTCAGGGCGAAGCCCTCGCCCGAGTAGTCGATCCAGGCGCGCAGGTGCTGCGCGATCAACCCCTCCAGGGCCGCCCCGCCGATCTCCTCGGGCCGGTCCAGCGGGCCCGCGGGGCGCGTCGCGACGAACACGCCGGCGTCGAACCAGAAGAACTTGGGGTGCGCGGTGAGCCCGCGCTTCGCCCGCTTCGTGAAGATCGGGATCCGGAAGGCCAGGAGGAGGTCTTCCAGGATCTCCAGGTAGCCCTCCACCGTCGTGCGGCCGACCTGGCACTCCCGGGCCACCTCCGAGACGTTCAGCACCGCCGCGTGGGAGAAGCTGACCGCCTCCAGGAAGCGCGCGAACCCTTCGAACCGGCGCACCAGGCCCTCCATCTGCACCTCTTCCCGGAGGTACAGGGCCACGTAGGCCTCGAGGACCTCTTCGGGCTCGCGCGAGCTCCAGACGAGGGGGACGAGCCCGCGCGCGAGCGCCGAGTCCAGGCGGAAGCGGTCTCCGAGCTCGGCTGCCATGAAAGGGTGAAGCGATCGCAGGAGCGCCCTTCCGGCGAGCAGGTCCACCCCTTCGCGCTTGAGCTTCCGCGAGCTGGAGCCGGTCAGGATGAACCGGGGCCCGGCCCGCCGCTCGATCAGGTCGTGGACCACGTCGAGAAGGACCGGCGCTTTCTGCACCTCGTCCACGACGACCACCGGCCTGTCCGGGTTTCCGGCCACCAGCTCCCGCAGCCTCTCCGGACGCGCCGCGTACTGCCGGTGGACTTCGGGCCTCAGGAGATCGATCCACAGCGCATCCGCGTACTCCTCCCGGAGCCAGGTCGACTTCCCCGTGCCGCGCGGCCCGAAGAGGAAGTAGTGGGTGGAGGGCGGCCGGAAAAACCGCGGGACTGATGGCAGATTGCCTGCTTTTTTGACGGTAGCCATGCCGGATTGTAAGCTCTCCCGCGCCGCGGGTCCATCCGAGGAGATCCAAATAAATGGAACATCCTCAGCCACTTCCCGCGGGGAGCCGATGGGGTTATTCTTCGGGGGCTGAAAACATTCAAGGCCGTATCCACTTGCTGAAGCAACGTTCGACCTTTCTGATGGCTCTCGCGGTGGGCTTGGCCCTCCTGGCCCCCCTCTGCCTGGACGGCTGCTCTCCTCGGGAGCAGACGGCCCCCGCCGCCACCAACCTGGTGCTGATCACGCTCGACACCGTGCGCGCCGACCACCTCGGCTCCTACGGCTACGCCGCGGCCCGGACGCCCTGGCTCGACCGCCTGGCGACCGAGGGGGTGCGGTTCACCCAGGCCTCCTCCGCCGTGCCGCTGACCCTCCCCTCCCACTCCAGCCTGCTCTCGGGGCTGCTTCCGCCCCACCACGGGCTGCGCAACAACGGCGCGGGATCGTTCCCGGACGGCCGGGAGACCCTGGCGACGCTGCTCTCCGCCCAGGGCTGGCGCACCGGCGCGTTCGTCGGCGCGTTCGTGCTCGACCGGCGGTTCGGCTTGAGCCGGGGGTTCCAGACCTACGACGACGAGATCGAGCGCGCGCCCGGCGCCACCGTCTCCCTGGAGGCCGAGAGGCCCGGCCGCGAGGTCATGGACCGGGCGCTCGCATGGCTTGGCGGGATCCTCGGACAGGATGATTCGAAGCCCTTCTTCCTCTGGGTCCATCTCTACGACGCCCATGCTCCCTACTCGCCCTCCTACGACGGCGAGATCGCCAAGGTCGACGAGCAGGTCGGCCGCCTGCTCCGGGAGCTGGAAACCCGGGGACTCTCCGGCAGCACCGTGGTGGCCGTGGCCGCCGACCATGGCGAATCCCTGGGCGAGCATGGCGAGCTGACCCATGGTCTCCTCCTCTACGAGCCGACCCTGCACGTGCCGCTCCTCGTCAAGGCGCCGGGATTGGCCGCGCGGGTGGTCGAGACGCCGGTCAGCCTCGTGGACGTCGGTCCGACCCTGGCCGGCCTGGTCGGCAAGGCGCTGCCCGGCACCCTGGACGGCCGCGATCTCTCGGCGGCCCTGCGGGAGGGCAAGGAGCCGCCGCCGTCCGACCTCTACGCCGAGACGCAGTACCCGGCCGTGTTCGGCTGGAGCCCGCTCTCCGCCCTGCGGCGCCGCGACCTCAAGTACATCTCGTCGCCGAAGCCCGAGCTCTACGACCTGACCCACGACCCACACGAGTCGAAGAACCTCCAAGGAGCCAAAGAGGAAGAAGGCTTCGCCGGCCGCCTGGCCGCCATCGAGTCGGGCGCCGTGGAGACCCAGAAAGTTTCCGCCGGGGTTGCCGACGCCGAGACCCGGTCGCGGCTGGCGAGCCTGGGGTATGTGGCCGGCGGGACGGCTCCGTCCCGGAAGAGGACGGAGCGCACCGGCCGCAACCCGGTCGAAGCCGTGGACCTCTTCCAGCGCTTCGAGCGCGCGCACAACCTGCTCGCCTCCGGGGACTCCCAGGCAGCGCTCTCCGAGCTGGAGGCCCTGGTGGCCGCCGATCCGGGAAACCCGGTCTTCCGGGGCAAGCTGGCCCAGGCCTGGAAGGAGCGCGGCGAGCTCGGCCGGGCCGTGCCGCTCTACCTCCAGGCCGCCGAGGATGCGCCGGACGATCCCGAGGCCTGGTACAACCTCGCCACGGCCCTGCAGCAGGCCGGCCGGCTCCACGAGGCCCGCGAGGCGCTCGCCAAGGCCATGCATCTCGATCCCGCGCGCCCCGAGGCCCACAACATGCTCGGGATCGTCCACCTGGCCGAGGGCAAGCCGGAGGAGGCGCGGCAGGAGCTCGAGCTGGCGGTGCGGCTCGATCCCAGGAACGCCCACGCGCTCAACAACCTCGGCAACGTCCTGCGCGGGCTGCGGCGCCCGGCCGAGGCCGAGGCCGCCTACCGCCGCGCCGTGGCCGCCGCGCCGCGCTATGCCGAGCCCCTGAACGGCCTCGGGACGCTGGAGGTGGAGCGGGATCGGCCCGCTCAGGCACTCTCCTATTTTGAGCAGGCTCTCCGTCTCGCGCCGCGATACCACGAGGTGCGCCTCAACCGGGCGATCGCCTTCGACATGGCAGGGGAGACGGAGGCCGCCGCCGCGGCCTACCGGGATTTTCTGGCCGCGACCGGGCAGGACCCCCAGTTTTCGCAGCAGCGGCGTGCCGCGCAGCAGCTTCTCGCCCGGCTTTCCAACCGCGCGACGGGCCTCGCGCCGGACGAGAGGAGGTGATCGACGCCCGGACACGGTTGGAGGCCGTTCAGCCCAGGCTTTTCAGGAATGGCGTTGCGTTCCTTTTTTCAATCCAGAGGACTCCCATAAGGAGGTCGAGAGTATGAATTTGAAGAAACCAGTCGCCTTCGCGGTCCTGCTCGCGCTGGCAG
>JBJMGZ010000621.1:0-8473 GCA_045807605.1 Thermoanaerobaculia bacterium
ATAGAGACCGTGGCGGAACGTCCGGATCGCCCAGGCTCCGGCCACGGCCGCGGTGGGCAGCCCCAGCCGCAGCGCCGCCCCGAGCTCCCTTCGCCGGAGGAGCTGCGCGCCGGCCAGGAAGGCGGCGAGGGGCATGCCCTCGATCTTGGAAGCGGCGGCGAAGGCGGCGGCGAGGCCCACCTCCCAATCCCCTTCGCGGTCGGCCGGCCGGAGCAGGGCGGGCAGGGCCGCCGCCAGGGCCAGGGCCGGCATCCAGTCCGCGGCGCCGGCCATGCGGTGCACGATCCCGAAGCCGGCCAGGGCGAAACCGACGATGGCGAGGCCCGGCTGGGCGAATCCGCGCGGCGTCTCCTCCTGCCGGAAAACCTCGCGGCCGGAGGCGAGGATCATTGCGAAGAAGAGCACCGACCAGAGCATCTGGGACGAGGCCTCGAACCGCCCCGCCAGGAGCGCGCTCCCCGCGAACAGCTCGGGCAGCAGGTTCGGGTAGTCCGGGTGGATCACCCAGTTCCATCCCTTCGCCAGCCAAGCGTAATCCACGGCCCGGGCCAGGAAGAACCGCTCCCCCTTGATGCCCCAGTGATAGACGAAGTCGGGCGTCGCGATCCACAGGGTCGAAGCGAACGCCGCGAAAGCCGCGAAAGCCAGCGCCGCCGCCCCGTCCCCCCAGCCGAACGTCCTTGCCGTCCTTGTCGTCCTTGCCGTCCTTTTCCCCGATCCCGCGAGCACCACCAGCGGCAGCACCAACGCCACCCGCCCCCATCGGATCCCCACGAAGTCGTACGCGGTGAGCAGCAGGTGGAACACCACCGCACCCCCCAGGAAGCGCACGGTCCACCTCGAGACCGGCAGCGCGCGCCCGGCCAGGGCGAGGAGGACGGCGAGAATGATGGCGGGGAAGACTGTGCTCACAGGGGCTGGACCCGGAAGAGCTGGCAGCCGGTGAGCTGCCTGATCAGCCGGGCCCGGGGGAGCCGGATCGGCACCCGGTGCGAGATCAGGTACTCGGCGGTCTCGGCCGCCCGCGGCGTCTCCGGCTGGATGACGTCGTGCCCGGGCAGCCCGTAGGCGGCCCAGCGCCAGCGGTAGAAGTCGGCCATCTCGGCCTTGGGAGAGGTGAAGACCACGACGCTGCCCGGCGGGATGAGCGGCCGCGCCTCGGCGAAGCAGCGCTCCAGGATCGCGGTCTGCGGCATGCCGAACCGCCACTGGGCGGCGTCGCTCAGGAAGACCGCCCGGCGGTCGAAGTCGGCGAGCGCCTTCTGGAGGTGCGCCAGGAACAGGAAGGCGCTCCAGAGCAGCAGGAAGCCCAGGACCAGGCGTCGTGGCATCGCCGGACGTTATCACCCTGCTAGACTCGCCGCCGCCCGCGATCGTAGAACTTTCTGGAACCATGAGCCTGGCCTACCGACCTGACGAGACGAGCCCCTACGTGCGGGCCTTCCTGGCCGACCGCGGCCTGGAGCCATCCAGCCTGGACCTGGCGATCGACGGCCGCGACGAGATGCTCGGCTTCCTTCTCGACGGGCTGGAGGGGGACCGCGACAAGGCCCTGTTCGCCTACTTCCGCTCCGGCCTGAGCGTCGCCGACGGCCTGCTCCAGGTGCTGCGCTGGCGCTTTCCTCGCGGATTGGGAAAGGTGCTCGACTTCGCCAGCGGCTACGGCCGGATCACCCGCTTCCTGGTGCGCGAGATCCCGCCGGAGCGCCTCTGGGTCGCGGACGTCTACGAGGGCGGCGTCCGCTTCCAGGAGGAGCGCTTCGGCGTGCACGGCCTGGTCTCGACCGTGCGGCCGGAGGAGCTCGACCTGGGAGAGACCTTCGACGCCATCCTGGTCACCTCCCTCTTCACCCATCTGCCCGAGGAGAGGTTCCTAGCCTGGCTGCGGGTGCTCCTCGGCCGGCTCGACCCGGGCGGCGTGCTCGCCTTCAGCACCCACGATCCGGGCCTGCTCGTGCCCTGCCCGCCGCTGCCGGAGAGCGGGCTCCTCTTCCAGGAGATCAGCGAGAGCGGCTCGCTCGACACCCGCGACTACGGCTCGACCTGGGTGACCGAGGCGTTCGTGCGCGGCGCCGTGGCCCGGGTGGCCGGGTCGATCGGGCGGAGCGCCTCGATTCATCGCCTGGAGCGCGGGCTCTGCGACTACCAGGACCTCTACGTGGCCGTGCTGGAGCCGGACGTGGACTTCTCGGGCCTGCGCTACACCGGCGAGCCGTACCTCTCCCTGGAGCGCTGCAGGATCCTGGGAACGGGCGAGCTGGAGATGAGCGGCTGGGCCACGCTGCGCACCGGCGAGGTGGAGGCGGTCGAGGTGGTCCTGGACGGGCGGCTCCTGGCCGAGCTCCGGGTCGCGTACCAGCGGCCCGACGTGGCCGGATCGACCGGCGAGCCGCGCAACCTCCATTCGGGTTGGGGAGGCACCTTCGCGCTGCCGCCCGGGACCTCCCACGGTTCCGCGGTGCTCCTGATCCGCGTGCGGGACGGGCGCGGCGTGAGCCATCTGCTGCGGGCGGGCTCGGTCGAGTCGCTGCTCCTCGAATCGGCGCGCAACGAGGTCTCGGTCCTGAAGCGCGAGCTGTGGACGAGCGGCGAGCGGCTGTCCGAGCTCCAGGTCCGCGCCGACGCCGACATCGGCGCCCTGCGGGCGCGGATCGCGGCCATGGAGGCGAGCCGTTTCTGGAAGATGCGCAACGCCTGGTTTCGTCTCAAGCGGGGCCTGGGGCTGACCCGGGAGGACTGATGCCATGCCGGGCCTCTATGTAGCGCTCCTCGCCCTCGGGCTCGGCTGGACATTGCGCCGGTGGTACGACCCGGTGCCGGCGCGCATCCTGGTCCTCTTTGCGCTCATCCCGTTCCTGCTCTTCGGCCCTGCTCTTCTCGGCGGCAAGGTCCTCCTCCCCCTGGGGCCGGTGCAGGCCTACGTGCCCTACCGCCATCTCGCGCCCCTGGACGGACCCTCCTACGGGTTGTACGGCGACCTGATCCGGCAGATCGCGCCCTGGCAGGCCGAGGTGCGGCGGGCCCTGGCCGACGGCCGCTGGCCGCTCTGGAACGCCAACGCCGGGGCCGGCATGCCGCTGATGGGCGATCCGCAATCCCAGTCCTTTCAGCCGCTCATCCTGGCGTCCTGCCTGTTCGATCTCTGGGACGGGGTGGGGGTCACGGCCGCGCTGCGGGTCCTGCTGGCGCTGGTCTTCCTCTTCCTGCTGCTCCGCAGGCTGGGGCTCGGAGAGCCGGCGGCCGTGCTGGGCGCGCTCGCCTATGGGCTGGGGGGCTTCCTCCTGCTCTGGCTGGGCTGGCCCATGGCCACGTCGGCCGCCCTCCTCCCTCTGGGGCTCTATGCCGCGCTCCGCGTCGACGAGCAGACCGAGCGAGGAACCGGGCGGCGCGATCTCTTCCTGCTGTTCCTGGCGGGCTTCGGCCTGTTCCTGGGAGGCCATCCCGAGACCGTGGTCTATGCCCTGGCCTTCGTCGGGATCTTCCTGGCTGCCCGCGCCCTGGCGAGGCGCTCGTTCCGGCCTCTGCTCCGCGGCGGGCTGGCGCTCGTCCTCTCCGGTCTGGCGGCGGCGCCCGTGCTCCTGCCGGTGCAGCAGTACCTGCCGGCGAGCGAGCGCTCGGCGCTGATCGGCTCCTTCCTGGCACCGCGCCCGCTCGCCGACGTCGTGAAGGACCTGGGCAAGCCCGCCACCCGCGCGGCCTGGGGGAGGCAGGCGGAGGAGAGGCTCGTCCCCCTGGCCGCGCCCCGGGCCTTCGGGGACTTCACTCACTACTGGGGGGAGAACAACGTCATCGAGGATGCCAGCGGCTTCGTCGGCAGCGTGACCCTGCTGCTGGCCCTGGCGGCTCTCGTTCCCGGCCGGCGGTATCGGCGGCATCGGTTCCCCCAGGAGCGGCTCGCCGCCGGGGTGCTGATCGGCTGCCTGCTCCTGATCCTCCAGCCGCCCGGGTTCAACAGCCTCTTCGGGCAGCTCCCCGTGATCGGAGCCACGGCGATCCACCGTCACCACCGGACGCTGATGCTCGTGGCCCTCTGCCTCTCCTGGCTGGCGGCCTGCGAGATGGAGCGCTGGCACGAGGGCCCCGCCCGGGGAGGAAACCGCCTGACGGCGATCCTGGCGGCGCTGCTGGCCGGCCTGGCCGTCTGGGCCTATCTCACCCACGCCCATCCGACGCTCGCGCCTCTCGTCGTGGACCAGCGCAACGCCTGGCTGCTGGCGCAGCTCGCCTTCCTCGGCCTGGGGGCCGCCGTGCTCCTCGTGCGCGACCGCCGCGCGGCGGCCTGGCTCCTCCCCCTGGTGGTGGGGGCGGAGCTGCTCGTCCTGCAGCAGCCGCTCAACCCGTCGAGCCCGCGGCGGCTCGCCTACCCGGTGACGCCGCCGGTGCGCTTCCTCCAGGAGCGGCTCGGGGATGCGCGCATGGTCGCCCTCGGCCCTGATGTGCTCCCCGCCAACTTCCACGAGGTCTACGACCTCCGGGACGTGCGGATCGACAACCCCTCGCGGCCCGACCGCTACATGCGGGTGGTCAGATCCGTCAACCAGGGCTCGCTGCTGCCGAGCTTCAACCGGATCCGGCACCCGCTCTACGGCCTGCTGGGCGTGCGCTACGTGATGACGGAAGCGGGCACGGAGCTGCCGCGACCGCTCCGCCTGGTCTTCCGCCATCCATCGGGCTGGGTCTACGAGCGTCCCGGAGCGCTGCCGCTCCTCTTCCTGCCGCCGCGCGCCGTGCCCTTCGAGGGCGGCAACTGGCAGCGCTGGCTGGAGAAGAATCCCGACTTCGCCGGCAGGGCCCTGGTCCAGCGCACCCCCGGAGGGGGCAGATGGCACGCCAGGGAGCCGGAGGCCTCGAAGCTGGAGCATCTCGAGATCTCCCCGGCGGAGATCCGCGCCCAGGCGACCCTGAACGAGCCCCGCCTGCTCGCCTCCAGCCTCATGCAGGACGGCAACTGGCGCCTCCTCGTCGACGGCCAGCCGCGCGAGATCCTCGCGGCGAACGGCCCCTTCGTCGCCGCCTGGCTGGAGCCGGGAGAGCGGGAGATCGAGCTGGTCTACCGCCCGCGAAGCTTCGTCGCGGGCTGCCTGCTCTCGGCGCTCGCGCTCGCCCTCGCCGCGGCCTGGTGGGTGCCGCGGCCGAGGCCTGCGGTATCCTCTACCTCATGAACGAGATCCCCGGCCCGGCCGAGGTCCTGGCCGAGGCGGAACGATCCTTGCACCTTCATGGCCGTGTGGCTCTTTGCCAGATCGTCCGGACGGAGGGCTCCACGCCCGGCAAGGCGGGGTGGAAGCTGCTGGCCCGGCCGGACGGCTCCGCGTTCGGCAACCTGGGCGGCGGCGCGTTCGAGGCTCTGGTCAAGGCCGACGCCCTGGGCCGGCTCGGCAACGGTATGGGCAAGGCTTCGGAGATCAAGCGGTACTACTTCACCGAGGACTCGGTGAAAGGGGAGCCCACGGGCATGGTCTGCGGCGGTCTGGCAGAGGTCTTCCTGGAGGTAATCGAGGCGCCTCCGGTGCTGGTGATCTGCGGCGGCGGACCGGTCGGCCAGGCGCTGGCCCAGGCCGGCGCGCTCGCCGGCTTCGAGTGCCTGGTGGCCGACGACCGGCCGGAGTTTCGCCAGCCCGGCCTGTTCCCTTCGGGCTCGGATGTGGCCGAGGTGGGCCGGGAGTACGGGGAGCCGTTCCTCGACGCGATGCGCAGCCGCGACCTCTACGTGGCCGTGGTCACCCGCTGCTGGGAGACGGACACGGCCGCACTCGCCTCGGTGCTGCGGCAGGACCCGCCGAGGCTGCGCTACCTGGGGCTCATGGGGAGCCGGCGCAAGGTGGCGCGGGTGCGCGAGGAGGTCGCGGCCCTCGGGCTCGATGCCGACAGCCGCGGCCTGCGCGCGCCCATCGGGCTCCCCATCGGCGGCGATACGCCGGGCGAGATCGCCATCTCGATCCTGGCCGAGGTCATACGTACCCGCTACGGGCGGGTCGAAGGGTGAGGTCGTGAAGAACTTGGGGTTGAACTTTGGCAATGCGCGCTGTCCCTGGGTGCGCCGGCGTCCACGCCGGCATGTCCGGAAGAATCGGCGGAACGCCGGCAACTGTCGAAGGCCGGGCCTTCGGCCCAGTGTCTTTAGAATGCCGGCGAGACGCCGGCGCACCCAGGAACAACGTGGTGCACTTCTGGTGTTGCCATGCCGGCAATTCAAAGGCGGCGGAGCCCTAGGAGAAATCGACTTCTCGGATGGTCAAGCGGTTGCCGGTCTTGCGAGCACGGGCCACGGTCACCTTCTTCGGTTGGCGTTGGTGCACCAGGACCGTGGCACGCGGCTTGGCCTCGAGGGCGTATTCGAGGGCGGCGGCCTTGGCTTCGAAGCGCTTCGTGCTGCCCTTTTCTCCGAGCGTCCGGACCTCCCATCCATCCGGGTCGGTCTCGAGGACATGGACGGCCTGAATCACCGTGCGCACCTTGCTGCGGGAGCAGCTGCCTGAAGGACTCCGTTTGATGGAACGCATCTCCATGGGTAAAAGATACCACGATCTGGCGATGGTTTGCATGGGCAGGAGGGCTTTTCTTCTGCTGCTGTTCTTCCTCATGCTCACTGCGGCCCTGCCCGCTTCGGCGTCCGGGTGGCGCTCCCTTCCCCTCTGGGGCGGGGACGTGCGCAGCCTCGCCATCCATCCCGACGACCCCGACATGGTCTTCGCCGGCACCTCGGCCGGCCAGCTCTACCTCTCCCGCGATGCCGGCCGGAGCTGGAGCGACGCGGGAGCGCACCTGCCCTTCCCGGGCTGGGTCGTGGGCACCCTGCGCTTCGATCCCAACAAAGCCGGCCGGCTGTGGGTGGGCCTCTGGGGGATCTGGGGCGGCGGCCAGGTGGCGTTCTCCGACGATCTGGGCAAGAGCTGGGTGTCGCGCGTATCGGGCCTTCCGGAGGAGCCGATCTACACGATGGCGCTGGTGCCGGGCCGCGCGGGCCGGATCTACGTGGGAACGCTCTCCGGCGTCTGGGGGACGGAGGACAGCGGCGAGAGCTGGCGCCGGCTGACCGGCGAGCTGCCCGATGCCCAGAAGGTCACCAGCCTGCTGGTCGACGCGAACCAGCCGGACACGGTGCTCGCCGGCACCTGGCGGCGGGCCTACCGCAGCGACGACGGCGGACGCACCTGGACCGGCATCTTCGAGGGCATGGTCCTCGATTCCGAGGTCTTCAGCCTGACCCCGGTCCCGGGCCGGCCCGGCGAGATCTGGGCGACGACCTGCGGCTGGGTCTACCGGTCGCCCGATCTCGGCGGCAAGTGGGAGCGCTTCAAGGAGGGGTTCGAGGAGCGGCGCACGCCGAGCTTCTCGGCCCTGCCCGACGGCCGGCTCCTGGCCGGCACCGTGGCCGGGCTCCACGTCTCGACGGACGGCGGCCTGACCTGGAAGCGGACGGGCGATCCGGCCCTGTCGATCCAGGGGATCTACTGGCATCCGAAGCGGCCGGAGCGGATCTACCTGGCGACCGAGGGCTCGGGAGTCTGGGTTTCCAGCGACTCCGCGGCCACGTTCCGGCCCTCCAGCGACGGGATGACGAACACCCGCGTCTCCGCCCTGGCCAGCTTCGGCGAGGAGCTGATGGTAGCCCTGAGCCACGCCGGGCCGGTGTCGGGCATCCACATCTCGCGCGACCGCGGGAAGACGTTCGAGGCCGCCGGCTTCACGCCGCTCCCGACCGTGCTCGACCTGACCTGGCACGAGGGAAGGATCTACGCCGCCACCGAGCGCGGGCTCTACGAGCGCCGCGGCGCCGCCTGGTTCCGTCTCAACGAGCTCGGGGAGACCCGGGTGGAGCAGGTGCTGGGCGAGGGGCCGCAGCTCGTGGCGCGCACCGCCACCGGCCTCTGGGAGCTCAGGGGCACGAAGTTCGTCCAGCGGCCGTTCCAGCACGGGACTCCCCGCAGCGCGGCCTTTTTCGGCGGCGCCCTCTGGGTCACGGACGGCAGCGGCCTCTACCGCCTCACGGCGACTTCGAACGACACGGTCGCAACGCCTTTCGCCGGCGGCCGGCTGCACCGTCTCCAGGACCAGCTCCTGCTCTGGGGCCCGGGCGGCGCCTGGACCCGTCCCGCCCTGGAAACGGAGTGGATCGAGCTGACCGACAAGGCGTCGCGCCTGCTCCCGACGGGTCACGAGCGGTGGTCCTCCCTCATGGTGAGCGGCGACACGGTGCGGCTCTACGACCGCGACTCGCGCAAGTTCCGCATCGTCGACGTGCCGGTGCCGGCCCGCGATATCTCGGCCGCCCTGGTCCTGGGCGGCAAGCTGATGCTGGGCACGTCCGGCCACGGGGTGCTGGTGCACGACCTGGGGGAGGAGCTGTTCCCGGCTTCGGCTGCGCCGGCTCCGGTGGCGGCGGGAACGGGCGGCTAGTGCTCTGTCACGCCTGAATGCTGACTGAGGATGTAGGGGAGGGGCTTGCCCCCTCCCGGGTGGGCGGAGGCCC
>JBJMGZ010000622.1:0-2826 GCA_045807605.1 Thermoanaerobaculia bacterium
CATCGACTTCGGGTTCACCGAGGACCAGCAGCTCATCCGGGAGCAGGTCCACCGCTTTGCCGTGGAGCGCATCCAGCCCGGCGCGGCCGAGCGCGACCGCGAGCACCGCTTCCCCGTGGACATCTTCGAGGAGATGGGGGAGCTGGGGCTCCTGGGCATGCTGGTGCCCGAGGAGTACGGCGGCGCCGGCATGGACGCCCTGTCCTACCTGTTGGCCGTGGAGGAGGTCTCCCGCGTCGATCCGGCCGTGGCGGTGACGATGAGCGTCACCAACTCGGTGTGCTGCTGGCCGATCGTCCGCTTCGGCAGCGAGGAGCTGAAGCGCCGCGTCCTGCCGCAGCTCGCCTCGGGCGAGGTCGTCGGCGGCTTCGGCCTGACCGAGCCCGGCGCCGGCAGCGACGCCGGCAGCCTCAAGACCACGGCGCGCCGCGACGGCGACTTCTGGGTCCTCGACGGCGAGAAGGCCTGGATCACCAACGCCGGCTACGCGAAGTACTTCGTCGTGGTGGCGCGGACGAACCCCGAGGCCGGCAAGCGTGGCCTGTCGGCGATCGTGGTGCCGTCGGACGCTCCGGGCTTCTCCGTCGGCCAGCCCGAGGAGAAGATGGGGCTGCGCTCGTCGCGCACGGCGCAGATCTACTTCAACGGCTGCCGCGTGCCCGCGGGCAACCTCCTGGGCCGGGAGGGGCAGGGGTTCAAGATCGCGCTCGCCACCCTCGATCACTCGCGGATCGGCATCGCGGCCCAGGCCGTGGGCATCCACCAGCGGGCGCTCGAGCTGGCCGTGCAGTACGCCAAGGACCGGCACCAGTTCGGCGTGCCCATCGCGAAGCACCAGGCGATCCAGTTCAAGATCGCCCAGATCGCCACCGAGCTGGCCGCGGCCCGCGTTCTCACCTACGCCGCCGCCGCGCTCGATCACACCCCGCAGGCCGGGCGCCTCGCCGCCCAGGCCAAGCTCTACGCCTCCGAGGCCGCGAACCGCGCCTGCCAGGAGAGCCTCCAGCTCCACGGCGGCAACGGCTTCCACGAGGATTACGAGATCTCCCGGCTCTACCGGGACGTGCGCGTCACCACGATCTACGAAGGCACCAGCGAGATGCAGCGGCTGGTGATCGCGCGGCAGCTGCTGGCGTAGCTGGCGTAGGAAAGGCGGAAGTCCGCTATACTTGCTGTAGTGGACTTCGCCTTCCTGCCGCTGCTGATCGCCTTCGTCCTGGGTGGCTTCCTTGTCTGGCTGCTGATGCGCCCGGAATCGGCGCGGCTGCGGACCACGATCGAGAAGGAGCGCGAGGCCGCAGCCGAGCGGCTGCGGCTTCTGGAAGATGCCCAGGCCCGGCTCTCTGATGCGTTCAAGGCGATGTCGTCCGAGGCTCTCCAGAACAACAACCAGAGCTTCCTGCACCTGGCCAAGGCGACGCTGGAGAAGTTCCAGGAGACCGCGAAGGGAGACCTGGAGCTGCGCCAGCAGGCGATCGGCGAGCTGGTCAAGCCGCTGCGCGAGTCGCTGGAGAAGGTCGACCTCAAGATCCAGGAGATCGAGACCGCCCGCGCCGTGGCCTATGGCAACCTCACCGAGCACCTCAAGGGGCTGGCCTCAGCCCAATCCAACCTCGAACGCGAGACGATCAAGCTCGTGGGCGCGCTGCGCGCCCCGGCCGCCCGCGGTCGCTGGGGCGAGATCCAGCTCCAGCGGGTGGTCGAGATGGCCGGCATGGTCGCCTACTGCGACTTCTCCTCCCAGGTCACCACGGAGACCGACGACGGCCGCCAGCGGCCGGACCTGGTCATCCGGCTGCCCAACGACAAGAACGTGGTCATCGATGCCAAGGCGCCGCTCGACGCCTACCTGGACTCCATGGAGGCGGTGGACGAGGACGGCCGGCGGTCGAAGCTGCGCGACCACGCCCGCCAGGTCCGCAGCCATCTGACCCGATTGTCGATGAAGAGCTACTGGGCCCAGTTCGAGCCCGCGCCGGAGTTCGTCGTCCTCTTCCTGCCGGGGGAGACCTTCTTCAGCGCCGCCCTGGAGCAGGACCCCTCGCTGATCGAATTCGGCGTCGAGCAGCGGGTGATCCTCGCCACCCCGACGACGCTGATCGCCCTGCTGCGCGCGGTCGCCTACGGCTGGCGGCAGGAGCAGGTGGAAGAGAACGCGAAGCAGATCAGCGAGCTCGGCAAGTCCCTCCACGAGCGGCTCCGCATCTTCACCGGCCACCTCTCCGCGATGGGCAAGAACCTCGGCCAGAGCGTCGACGCCTACAACCGGGCCGTCGGCTCGCTCGAGCTGCGCGTCCTCCCCGCCGCCCGCCGCTTCAAGGAAATGGGAGCCGCCGGCGGCGACGAGATCGAGACCCTCGATCCGGTCGACAAGGTCACCCGCGCCGTGGACGAAGGCGGCGCGCTGCCGCTGACGGAGCTCGAGGAAGCCGAGATCGTGGTGGGGATGATGGGGGAGGGCGGGGTGTCGTAGGGGCCCTCATCACCCCGGCTCTCTTCTCCCGTCCCCTCCCCCCTCCCACACCGGGAGAAGAGGGAGAACAGCAGGAACGGTTTGGATTGCGTTCCCCCTCTCCACTTCGGGGAGTGGGGGCCAGGGGGTGAGGACTCGGAGGGCAGACTGCCCCAGTCACCCCCGTCCTAGCTAGATATACGTCTCCACCTTCCCCTTGGCCCGCAACTGATCCGCCCGCACCTGGAACAGCTTCTGGACCTGCTGCTGCTTGAGCATCTGCTCGATCCGCCCCTTCACCTGCTCGTAGGGCACCGTGGACGGCTCCTTGCGCTCGAGGAGCTGGAGGATGTGGTAGCCGAAGCTGCTCTGGA
>JBJMGZ010000623.1:0-6102 GCA_045807605.1 Thermoanaerobaculia bacterium
GCAACGAGGAGCTGATCGGCCGGGCGATCAGGGACCGCCGCCAGGGCGTGGTCCTCGCCACCAAGTTCGGCAACGTCCGGGCGCCGGACGGCAAACCCCTGGGGATCGACGGCAGGCCCGACTATGTACGCTCGGCCTGCGAGGCCAGCCTGCGGCGACTCGGGGTGGAGGTGATCGACCTTTACTACCAGCACCGCGTCGACCCGGCGACGCCGATCGAGGACACGGTGGGCGCCATGGCCGACCTCGTCCGCCAGGGCAAGGTGCGCTTCCTGGGCCTGTCCGAGGCGGCGCCGGCCACGATCCGCCGCGCGCACGCCGTGTACCCGATTTCGGCGCTGCAGACCGAATACTCGCTGTGGAGCCGCGAGCCGGAGAGCCAGATCCTGCCCACGGTGCGCGAGCTGGGCATCGGCTTCGTCGCCTACAGCCCGCTCGGCCGCGGCTTCCTGAGCGGCAAGATCCGCAGCCTCGACGATCTCGATCCAAGCGACTGGCGGCGGCACAACCCGCGCTTCCAGGGTGAGAACCTCGAAAAGAACCTGGCGCTCGCCGACCGTATCCGGGAGATCGCCGGCCGGAAGGGATGCACGCCGGCCCAGCTCGCGCTCGCCTGGATCCTGGCGCAGGGCGGGGACGTGGTCCCGATCCCGGGCACCCGCAGCCCGGAGCGGCTGGCCGAGAACGCCGCGTCCAGCACGGTGGCACTCTCGGCCGACGACCTGGCGGAGATCCGGCAGGCCCTGCCGCGGACCCTGGTCGCGGGCCTGCGCTACCCGGAAGCCGCCATGGCCACGCTCAACGGCTGAGCAGAGCCACCACCCGCACCGGCCCCCCGGAGCCGCCGGCGATCTTCATCGGCAGCGCGATGACCCAGGCGCCGGTCTCCGGGAGCCGGTCGAGGCCCATCAGGTTTTCCAGCCCCGGGACCTCGCCGGCCGCGGCCGTCTGGTGCACGATGAAGTCCTTCGAGGGGCCGTGGTCGATGCTCGCCGTGTCGACGCCCAGGGCCCCCACCTTCCTCTCTTTCACCAGCAGCGCGGCCGACTCCTCCCCGTACGAGGGGAAGTGCAGGTTCGAGGCGTCGCCGGGCTTGTCGTCGCCCAGGTAGCGCTTGCGGTCGGGCCAGCGCGCGCTCCAGCCGGTGCGTAGCAGCACGATCGCGCCCGCCGGGATGCGGCCGTTGCGCTGCTCCCAGGCCTGCACGTCCGCGGCCGTCAGCCGGTAGTCGGCGTTCTCGGCCGCCTGGCGGGAGACGTCGATGACCACCGCCGGCGCGATGAGCTGCCGGACCGGCACCTGGTCGGCCGTGCGGCGGCCTTCGCCGAAGTGGACCGGCGCGTCGAGATGGGTGCCGCCGTGCTCCGGCGTGCAGAACGAGTTCGCGGAGTAGTACCAGCCGCCCGGAGCCCTGCCCTTCTGCAGCTCCGTGAGCTGGAAGGCCGACGGCGAGGTCGGCCAGTAGATCGTCTTGTCGTCGAAGGGATGGGTCAGGTCCACGACCTCGGCCGTGGCGAGATCCGGAGCGGGCGCTCCGAGCGCCGGGACGGCCAGCAGGAACAGGACGATGAGCGTGCGCCTCATGACAGCCTCCTTCCGGGGAGAGGGCCTCTATTCTGGCACGGGTGGGATAACCCGCGGGCTCATCCCACTTGGTGGTCGAACCCCTTTGGAGGAGACCGTCATGGGAGACATCCTGAACCTGTCGTTCACCAACGCCACGCCGATGTCGTTCCAACTGCAGAGCCTGTCCGGCTGCAATCCGAACGGAGCGCCGTCTTCGATCCCCGCCTACGGCAGCGCCGGCACCGTGATCAGCGGGCACAACGTCGCCGGCTACGTCACCTACCGGGACGGCGCGGGCAACACCTTCACGCTCAACTTCAACATGCCGGCCGTCTACGTTCCCGGCACGGACAACAGCTTCTCCTTCTCCTGCCCGGGCAACGCCTACGTGGCCGTGATCTCCGGCACCCCGATGAGCGGCTCCTCGGCACAGATCACCGTGCTGATCGAGACCCCGGCCCAGGCGGTCGTCACCCTGGCGGACGACTACTCGAACACCTACGACTTCGTGCAGAGCATGTTCGCGACGAATGCGCGCGGCGTGAACACGGTCTACGCGAACGCGGCGGACCAGCAGACCCCCTACACCTCGCCCGCCTCGCCGCCTCCGTTCACGGGCGGCTTCGCGAACTGGACCTCCATCCAGCGCATCGTCAGCCTCTGGACCTCGTTCTGGATGGGCGGGCAGCCATCCTCAGGCCAGTCCTTCCTGGATACGGATGCCGAGATGCTCCAGAACCTGGCGGCCTACGTGAAGACCAACCTGCCCGTGCTCTGGGTGCCGCAGCTCCAGTTCAAGGGGTGGTCGGGAACGGCCAGCCAGTCGCCGCCGGTCTACGTCATCGAGGGCTATCAGAGCTACGACCTGCTCAACGCGGACGGGAGCTGGAACGAGAACAACGTCTCCATCCTGCTGCTCTACTTCGCCTTCGGCGCCCACTTCGTGCAGGTCCTCGACCCCTCCAATCCCAGCAGCCAGACGATCACGCCCGACCTCTACAACACGCTGGGGGGCACGTCGACGTCGGTCTACTCCAACCTCGGGCAGCAGGTCTGGGATTCGCACTACAGCTCGTTGGGCGGACAGGACAGCGGCATGGGCTACCCCTCCCAGATGATCGTCTACGACTCGGTTCCCAATCCCTCTCCTCTCCTCTGCGCGTTCCTGATCGGGCCGACGGTGCAGCCGGTCATGTTCACGAACCCGCTCGGCGATTCGACCCAGCGCTGCAACTTCATCCAGCTCGAGGGCTGGCGCCAGTTCGGCCAGGCCACCGCGGGCTGGCACAACGCGGACTACCAGGCCTACGACGCCACCTACTGGAACTTCTCGACCTACGGCGTCTGCGCCTTCAGCGAGAAACGCGGCACGGCGCTGTTCCTGGCGCCCGCCGGATGGCAGCCCGTGAACCAATGCGCCTCGATCCTGCCCGCCTATCTGGGCGCGCTCGATCAGGGCGACGTCAACCCCTGGATGCAGTGGAGCCTCGTCTCCGGGCCGCCGCAGAACCAGATGACGGTCGCGACCGCCACGGGCCAGTCCTCGGGCTCCGGCCCCCAGTTCCATCTGACGTGGAACGCGACGGCCTCGATCTCGGTGAGCATGCCGGCCGGCTTCACCGCGCAGCTCTGGCACGTCAACGGCGGCCTCGGCAAGGACGAGCTGGTGGCCACGATCAGCAGCGCGACGGTCCTGCCTCCGGGCACCCTCCAGTACGGCAACTACAACTACTACCTGGCCGCCGCCACGGGCACGAACGGCAGCAACTTCAACGCGATCTTCTCCGCCTGTGGTTGAAGAGGTGCTAGGCTAGTCTTACACCGAGCTGCAACGAACGGCGGGAGGGAGTCCGATGCGCGACACCAAGCTGATCCTCGTGTTCCTGGGGATCCTGGTCTTCCTGGCCCTGGGGATCGTCCTTCACATGTTGCGGGCGATCCTCCTGCCGTTCGTCATCGCGGTCTTCCTCGGGCAGATCTTCATCCCGGCCATGGCGTCGCTGCGGCGCCTCAAGGTGCCCTCGGGGTTGGCGATCATCCTGATCCTGCTCGGGGTGACGGCGCTGCTGTCCGCGTTCTCCTGGGTGATCTACTCCAGCGCGCTGGCGTTCAAGGAGAGCCTCCCCGTCTACGAGGCGCGGCTCGGCGGGCTCGTGCAGGGCGCGGCGGCGCGGCTGGTCGCCGCGTTCCCCTTCCTGCGCGAGCCGGTCGAGGGCTTCCACTGGCAGGAGGCGGTGGAGGTCTCCTCGGTCGGCGGGCTCCTGGCAGCCGGAGTCGGCTCGTTCCTGGTGTTCTTCAACGAGCTCTTCCTCGTGCTCCTCTATCTGATCTTCCTCCTGGCCGGCAGCGAGAGCTTCCCGCACAAGCTGGAGCGGGCGCTCAGGGACCGGGCGGAGCGCGTGGCCACCGTCATCGCCAACATCGAGGGGCAGGTGCGCAAGTACCTCCTCACCAAGACGCTCGTGAACCTGGGCCACGGCATCCTGATCGCCGTGCTGCTGGCCGCGTTCGGCGTGGAGTTCGCCCCCCTCTGGGGCTTCCTCACGTTCATCGCACACTACATCCCGACCGTGGGCGCGGTGATCTCGGTCGGCATTCCCACGGTGTTCATGCTCCTGCAGTTCGAGTCCACGGGCTGGGCGCTGCTCGTCGCCGGGATCAACCTGGCCGTCCAGTTCTTCATCGGCAACATGCTCGAGCCGCGGATCATGGGGACGAGCCTCAACCTGAGCCCCATTGTCGTGCTGCTCTCGCTGATCTTCTGGGGCTGGCTGTGGGGAGCCTGGGGGATGATCCTCGCCGTCCCGATCACCTCGACGCTCAAGATCGTGTGCGAGAACGTCGAGGCGCTCTATCCGCTGAGCGTCCTGATGAGCGGCTCGGCCGAAAAGGCGTGATGCGGCGGCGGTGCTAGCATCGCCGCCGTGAAGCGCTTGCCGTTGCTCCTCCTCCTCCTTGCCGCTCCGGCCGCAGCGCAGCTCCGCTTCCGCGAGGTGAGCGAGCCCTGGGGGCTGTCGTTCCGCCATCACCGAGGCGGGTCCGGGCAGTTCTACATGCCCGAGACCATGGGGTCCGGCGTGGCCGTGTTCGACTACGACGGCGACGGCGATCCCGATGTCTTCTACGTGGACAGCGGCGCCATGCGCGGCTACCAGGGGGAGACTCCGCGGTCGGTGCTGCTGCGCAACGACGGCGCCGGCAGGTTCGTGGACGTGACCGAGCGCTCCGGCATCCGCGTCACCTCCTACGGCATGGGCACCACGGCCGGAGACGTGGACGGCGATTCGGACCTCGACCTCTACGTCTCCGCGTTCGGACCCGATCAATTCTTCCGGAACGACGGCGACGGCACGTTTACCGAGGCAACGGCCGCGGCCGGCCTCGGCAACCCGCTCTGGGGCACCTCCGCCGCCTTTGCCGATACCGACGGCGACGGCGACCTCGACCTCTACGTCGCGAACTACGTGGACTTCTCCTACGACAAGAACCCGATCTGCGGCAACCAGCGGCTCGGCCTGCGGTCCTACTGTCATCCGGACGTCTACGACGGAGTGCCCGACCACTTCTACCGCAACCGCGGCGACGGCACGTTCGAGGATGCCACGGCCGCGGCCGGCTTCTCCCCTGATGCAGGCAACGGCCTCGGTGTCGTCTTCGGCGACCTGGACCGGGACGGCGACGAGGACCTCTACGTCGCCAACGACATGACTCCGGCGTTCCTGTTCGAGAACAAGGGCAGCGGCCGGTTCGAGGAGATCGGGCTGCTCTCCGGCACCGCCCTCTCCGACTTCGCCAAGCCCGAGGCAGGCATGGGGATCGCTCTCGGCGACATCGACGGCAACGGCTTCGAGGACATCCTCAAGACCCATCTCGATCTGCAGACGAACGCGGTCTACAGCAATCAGGGATCGCTGCTGTTCATCGACGCGCGCTACACCTCGAAGCTCGCGGAGCCGTCGCTGTACAAGGTGGGGTTCGGCACGGTGTTCGCCGACCTGGACCAGGACGGCGACCTCGACAACGTGGTGGCCAACGGGCACATCATCCACAACGCCGAGCTGTTCGGCACCGGCACCACCTACAAGCAGCGCAACCAGCTCTTCGAGAACACGGGCAAGGGGGTGTTCCGCGAGGTCAAGGACGCCGGCCTCGACGTGGTCCGCTCCAGCCGCGGGCTCGCGGCCGGCGACCTGGACCTCGACGGCGATCTGGATCTGGTCGTCACCAACTCCGACGACCTCTCCGAGGTCTACGAGAACGTGACCGCCCCGGCCGGCGGCTGGCTCCAGGTGGATCTCATGGGCAAGGGGAAGAACACCGCCGCGATCGGAGCGCGCGTGGACCTCGAGGCCGGCGGGCGCAAGCAGGTCCGCGAGGTCCGGACCGCCTCGTCCTACCTCTCCCAGAGCGCCCTCACCCTCCACTTCGGCCTGGGCTCCGCGGCCCGGGCCGACCGCCTCACGATCCGCTGGCCGGATGGAAGGGTGCAGGTGCTGACGGGAGTGGCCGGGGGGCGCCGGGTGGTGGTGGTCGAGT
>JBJMGZ010000624.1:0-2986 GCA_045807605.1 Thermoanaerobaculia bacterium
CACCGTCCAGAGAGCGGCGCCGAAGGCGAGCAGGCTGAGCCACGGGAGTGTCTGGTCCAGAAGCCGGTCGAGATGATCCACCCGGAAGCGGCGGGTGTGGAGGATCCAGGCCGCGGCCGGAGCCAGCGGGAGGAAGTAGCGGCCCTGGATCCCATCCACGAAGTCCGCCCCGTACGGCGTCCAGAGCGCGTACTGCGAAGCGCTGACCAGCGCCAGCGTCGCGAGCGCCACCAGGATCAGCAGGAGCCGCTGCCCCGGGCTCACTTCCACCGTGCGGCGGGTGTCGAAGAGCGCCAGCAGGCCGAGCAGGGCCGCGTACCCCCACAGGAGCGGCTTCGGGAGGTTCGCGTCGAGCCAGCCGAGCTGCCCCACGATCTGCGCCACGTAACGGCGGCCCCGGTGCAGGTAATCCTCCAGGAAGATCCGGCCAACCCGGAGAGGATCGGCCAGGGCATCGGCGATCTGGCGGTCCGCATCGACGGCCGCGTCCGGACGGATCGAGATATCGGTGGAGCCGGCGGTCTTGAGCGCCAGGGTGAGCGCGGCGGCGGTGATCGCCGCGTAGATGAGGAGGATCCGGCCCCGCCGGCCGCCGGGGAAGCGGGCGGCGGGGATCAGGAGCACCACGAAGGCCAGGGGGAAGTACACCGGTTTCGACAGGCAGAGCGCGGCCGAGCCGGCGGTCAGAACCGCGACGTCCGTCCATCGCACCTGCTCCCCCGCGCCCCAGGCGAGCCGGGCGGCCGTGCCGGCGAGCAGGAACGCCGCGGCCGTGTTGAGCGCATCCGCCGAGGCCGAGCCGCGCAGGAAGAGCGCCATCGGCGTGAGCGCGAGCATCGCGAGCAGCCAGGGATAGGCCGGCAGCCGGCGCAGGCCGAGCGCGATCAGGGCGGTCGCGGCCAGGAGATTGGCGAGCCGCGCCGCGTACAGGAGGCCGAGGGCGGGCGCTCCGAGCCCGCGGGCGATCGCGATCCCCGCCGCCTGGGGGAGGTACGACACCGGCGTGACCAGCGCCGCGGTCCGGTAGTCCGTGAACCGGCGCCGCCGCGGCTCCAGCGGCACGCGCAAGGCCCGGAAGATCCTCTCTGCCCGGATCGCCCGTTCGGGATGAAACGGCAGGTCCCCTCGGAGGTCCTCCCCGAGCTCCTGCAGGCTCGCGGGCAGCGCCGCGCCCAGTCCGCCCTCTCCGCGGCTCGCGGAGAAGCTCCCCTCGCTGACCGCGTAGGCGCGGTAGAAGTGCGCCGGCTCGTCCGGGACCTGGAACGGCGGAGTGACGAAAACGAAGGCGAGCCCGCACAGCAGCCCCGCGAGGAGGAAGAAGCGGCCGGGTCGCATTCGAGAATTCTGTCACCATTTGGGTGGCCTTCCGGCACTTAGAGGGTGGCCAGGAGTAGGCTGGCTATCTCATCTCATGATTTTTCGGGGAGGCTGCAACGTGGAAAGGGTCTGTGTCGTCGGTGCCGGTCTGGTCGGTTCCCTGCTCTCCAACTTCCTCGCCCGCGAGGGCCATGACGTCCATCTCTTCGACCGCCAGGCGGACCCGCGCCGCGGGCGCCGCGCCACGGGCCGGTCGATCAATCTGACGATCTGCGAGCGCGGCTTCGCCGCCCTGGACCGGGTCGGAGCCGGCGACCGGGTGCGGGAGATCTCGGTCCCCTGCTACGGCCGCTACATCCACTCGGTGGACGGCACGGTCGACTACCAGCCGTACGGCAACCGCCGCGAAGCCATCCATTCCGTGGCCCGCAACGAGCTCAACGACGTGCTGATCGACCTCGCCCTGGCGCAGCGCGGCATCCACGTCCATTTCGAGGAGAAGTGCCTGGAGGTCGACCTGGAGGCTCCGGAGGTCACCTTCCAGAGCCTGCGCACCAACGACGTCACCCGCTTCCGGGCGGACCGGCTGTTCGGCGCCGACGGCGCCAACTCCCGGGTGCGCTCGGCGATGCAGCTCGTCCCGGGCTTCCGCCAGCGGCAGGAGTTCTTCGAGCAGGCCTACAAGGAGATCTCGGTGCCGCCCGCGGCCTCCGGCGACTGGGCGCTTCCTGCCGATGCGATCCACATCTGGCCGCGGCGCCACTACATGCTGATCGGCTTCCCGAACCGCGATCGTACTTTTACCTTTGCGCTCCACATGCCGTTCGAGGGGGAGCCCTCGTTCGCGTCGCTGCGGACCCCGGAAGCGCTCCTGGAGCTCTTCCGCCGCTCCTTCCCGGACGCGCTGCCCTACGTCCCGAACCTGATCGAGGACTACTTCGGCCGGCCCGAGAGCAAGATGATCACGGTCCGCTGCGCGCCCTGGACCCATGGCGACAAGGTGGCGCTGATCGGCGACGCCGCGCACGCCATCGTCCCCTCCTACGGCCAGGGCGCGAACTGCGGCTTCGAGGATTGCTCGGTCTTCTACGACTGCCTGCAGGGCGCGGCCGGCGACTGGGGCCAGGCGCTCCGCGACTTCGAGGCGAGCCGCAAGCCGAACGCGGACGCCATCGCCGACCTGGCGCTGGAGCACTTCCACGAGCTGCGCGACTTCGTGGGCAGCTCCGAGTTCCTGCTGCGCAAGGAGCTGGAGCGCTGGGTGAACGACCTCTACCCCGACCGCTACGCGCCGCTCTACTCGCTGATCTCCTTCACCAACGTGCCCTACGCCGAGTCCATGCGCCAGGACCGCGAGCAGCGCACCCTCGTGGACCGGCTGCTGGAGATCCCCGACGTGCGCGGCAAGCTCGGCAGCCCCGAGGTGCGGGCGATGGTCGATCAGTTCATGGCGTCCGTGCCTCCGCAAGTCAAGCCGGTGGGGGCTTCGGGACTCGTGGTCTAGCGGAGCGCACCGGGGGCGTCCGGCCCGGCCCCTCGGGGCAGGGCCTTGGCAGTGGCGGGCAGGCTTCCCGCGAGCATGACGAGCAAGGCGATGCGTCGAAGCACCGGACTCCGGACGGCGTCATTGTCCCCGGAGCCTGCCTCCAAATAGCAGGTTGCCGCAGGA
>JBJMGZ010000625.1:0-8462 GCA_045807605.1 Thermoanaerobaculia bacterium
GAGATGAAGAAGAAGATCGCCCTGTTCTGCAACGTCGATCCCCGGCAGGTCATCGCCGCCCGCGACGTGTCGACCATCTACGAGGTGCCGCTGATGTTCTGCCGCGAGGGGCTGGACGACATCCTCCTCGAGCTGCTCAACCTGCCGCACTACGACCGCGACATGACGCGCTGGGAGAGCCTGGTGTCGCGCGTCAAGCACCCGCGCCATCGCGTGCGGGTGGGGATCGTGGGCAAGTACGTCGAGTTCCCCGACTCCTACAAGAGCCTCAACGAAGCCCTGCTCCACGGCGGCATCGCCAACGACGCCAAGGTCGAGCTGGTCTACATCGACGCCGAGGAGACCGAAGGCGGCAGCTGGCCGCGCGAGATCTTCGAGGTGGACGCCCTGCTGGTGCCCATCGGCTTCGGCCAGCGCGGCACCGAGGGCAAGATCCGCGCCATCCGCTACGCCCGCGAGCACCGCGTGCCGTTCTTCGGCATCTGCCTGGGGATGCAGTGCATGGTCATCGAGTACGCCAGGAACGTCTGCGGCATCAAGGACGCCACCTCCTCGGAGTTCGACCCGCAGACCGAGCACGCGATCATCTACAAGCTGCGCGACCTGCTCGGCGTCGAGGAGATGGGCGGCACCATGCGCCTGGGCGCCTACCCCTGCAAGCTGCAGGAGGGGACGCTCGCCCGCCGCATCTACGGCGGCGCGGCCGAGATCAGCGAGCGCCACCGCCACCGCTACGAGGTCAACCAGAAATACCTCGCCAACCTCAAGGAGCACGGGCTGATCATCTCGGGCCTGTCGCCTGACGGCAAGTTCGTCGAGATGGTGGAGCTGGCGGACCACCCCTGGTTCCTCGGCTGCCAGTTCCATCCCGAGTACAAGTCGAAGCCCACGGAGCCGCACCCGCTGTTCGTCTCCTACATCGCGGCGGCCCTGGCGGAGCAGCAGCGGCGCGGGAAGGAGCGGGAGACCGTGGAGTCCACGGTGCCCCCCCTCCAGGAACTGCCCTCGGAGATCCCGGCCGAGATGGGCTCCTGATGGCGGTGCATCCGGTCGAGCTGGCCCCCGGCATCGTGGTCGGCGGGGACGCCCTCCCTGTGATCGCCGGACCGTGCGTGATCGAGAGCGAGGAGCGCACCCTGGAGACCGCCCACGTCCTCGCCGCCATGGCCGAGCGCCTGGGGCTGCCGCTGGTCTTCAAGTCGTCCTTCGACAAGGCGAACCGCAGCTCGATCCGGAGCTTCCGCGGTCCGGGCCTCAAGGAGGGGCTGCGCGTGCTCCGGCTGGTCAGGGAGGAGACCGGGCTGCCCGTGCTGACCGACGTCCACGAGCCGGAGCAGTGCGGGCCGGCATCGGAGGTCTGCGACGTGCTCCAGATCCCCGCCTTCCTCTGCCGGCAGACCGACCTCGTGGTCGCCGCGGCGCGCACCGGCCGGGCGGTGAACATCAAGAAGGGGCAGTTCATGGCCCCGGAGGGCATGCGCCGGATCGTGGACAAGGCACGGAGCGCGGGCAACGACCGGGTGACCGTGACCGAGCGCGGGGTGTCGTTCGGCTATCAGAACCTGGTCGTGGACATGCGCAGCTTCGCCATGATGCAGGACGACGGCCTGGCCGTGATCTACGACGTGACCCACTCGCTCCAGCTCCCCGGAGCGGCCGGGGAGGAGAGCGGCGGCCTCCGCCGCTACGCCGAGCCGCTCGCCCGCGCGGCGGTCGCGGCCGGCGCGGACGGCCTCTTCCTGGAGGTCCATCCCGATCCCGACCGGGCGCTCTCGGACAAAGCCGTGCAGCTCGATCCCGAGCGCGCCGAGGCGCTGCTCAAATCCCTCCTGATCCTGAGGAAGGCGTTGGTGGGCTCGTGAGGTCTCCCGGCGAGGTCGCGCGCGAGGTCCTGGAGACCGAGGCTGCCGCGGTGCGCGGGCTGATCTCCCAGCTCGACGGGCGCTTCGACCGGGCGGTCGAGCTGCTCCGCTCCTGCACGGGCCGGGTGGTGTGCACGGGCATGGGCAAGAGCGGCATCATCATGAAGAAGATCGTGGCCACGCTCGCCTCGACCGGCACGCCCGCGCTCTTCCTCCATCCGGCCGAGGCGGTGCACGGCGACCTCGGGATGATCGTGCCCGGCGACGTGGTGCTCGCGGCCTCCTACTCGGGCACCACGGAAGAGCTGTTGCGGCTCGTGGAGACCTTGAAGCGCCTGGGAGTGCCGCTGGTCGTCATGACCGCCGGCGCGGGCTCGCCGCTCGCCCGGCTCGCGGACGTCCACCTGCCGGTCGCAATCGACCGCGAAGCCTGCCCGCTGAACCTCGCGCCGACGGCCTCGACGACCGCCACCCTGGCCATGGGCGACGCCCTGGCCATGGCCCTCCTGGAGGCCCGCGGCTTCACCCGCGAGGATTTCGCGCTCCTCCATCCAGCGGGCCAGCTCGGCAAGCGCCTGCTCAAGGTCCATCAGCTCATGCACGCGGGCGACGCCCTGCCGCGGGTCCTCGCCTCGACCCCGATGCGCGACGCCATCTACGAGATGTCCCGCAAGGGGCTCGGCATCACGGCCGTGACGGATGACGAGGGCCGGCTCCTGGGCTGCGTTTCGGACGGCGACCTGCGGCGGCAGCTCGAGCACGACGAGGAGCTCCTCAGGAAGACCGCGGGCGATTGCATGACCCGCAACCCGCGCACGATCCCCGGGGAAGAGCTGGCGGCCGCCGCCCTCAAGACCATGGAAGACCACCGCATCACCTCCCTCTTCGTCTGCGGCGCGGACGCGCGGCTCGAAGGGATCGTGCACCTGCACGACCTGTGGGGGCTGGAGCTGTTCTGAGCCTCTCCGACGAGATCCTCTCCGATGAGATCCTGACCGAGCGCGCCCGGGCGCTCGAGTGGCTGCTCCTGGACGTGGACGGCGTGCTCACGGACGGACGGCTGTTCTACAGCCCGGAGGGCGAGCAGGAGAAGGTCTTCCACGTGCGCGACGGGCTGGGGCTGCGCCTGCTCCAGCGCGGCGGGCTCAAGGTCGGGATCATCTCCGGCCGCGAAGGCAGGGCATTGCGGTTGCGGGCGGACGACATGGGCGTCGACTGGCTGGCCATGGAGCGCTCGGACAAGGGTCCGGCCTTCGCCGAGTTCCTCGCGGCCCAGGGGGTGTCCCCCGACCGGGTCGCGTTCATGGGGGACGACCTGGTGGATCTCCCGATCCTGCTGCGCTGCGGGCTCGCCTTCGCGCCGGCCGACGCGGTGGCGGAGGTGCGCGAGCGGGCGCACCGGGTGCTGAGCGGCAGGGGCGGCCAGGGGGTGGTGCGGGAGCTCTGCGAGCTGCTGCTCCGGGCGCGGGGGAGCTGGGAGGAGCTGATCGCTCCCTACTACGTCGTGGGAGAGCCGGACTGAGCCCGCCGCACCCTCCCCTCGCTCCCCTCGCTCCGGTACCGTCCTCTTCCCGGGTGCGCCGCCGGACCACCCGCCTGCGGTCGTCCCTGTTCCCCGGGCTGGTCCGCCTGCTCTCCCGGATCCTCGGGAGCGTGCCCCGCTCCACCGCCCTCGCGTTCGGCAGGACCCTCGGCCGCCTGGGGTGGGCGCTGAGCGGACGCGACCGCCGCCGCTCGCTCGACCACCTGGCGCTCGCCTTCCCGGACCTTTCCGAGGGGGAGCGCCGCCGGATCGCCCGGCAGGCCTTCCTGCACCAGGGGATGAACGCGGCCGAGCTGCTCCACCTGCTGCGGCGCGATGCGGAGGAGATCCTGCCGCACCTGGAGATCCAGGGGTGGGAAAACCTGGAGGCCGCGCGGGCGGCGGGCCGGCCGATCCTGCTCCTGACCGGCCACTGCGGCAACTGGGAGCTGATCGCGGTCCCCGCGCGGGCGCGCGGCTATCCGCTGGCCGCCATCGCCAGGCCGCTGGACGACTCCCGGCTCCAGGAGCTGCTCGTGAGCGTCCGCCAGCACCTGGGGTCCATGACGATCGCGCGCGGCACCCGGGGCGCGGCGCGCCAGATCCTGGGCGTGCTGCGCACCGGCGGGGGGATCGCGATGCTGATCGACCAGGACACGAAGGTGGACGGCGTCTGGGTGCCCTTCTTCGGCCGCCCGGCGTTCACGCCGGTGGGTCCTGCCGAGATGGCGCTCAAGCAGGACATGCGGGTGGTCCCCGCCTTCATCGAGCGCCGCCCGGATCGCGGTCATCTCCTTCGCTTCCTTCCGGCCCTGGACCTCCCCGGCGATCCCCGCGAGGCCACCGCCCGCATGACCGCCGAGATCGAGGAGCAGGTCCGCCGCCGGCCGGAGCAGTGGGTCTGGTGGCACAAGCGGTGGCGGCGGCAGCCGCCGGCGGGGTAAGAAGAAGCCTCTCCCCCGAGACGGGGGAGAGGGTTGGGAGAGGGGGAACGGGATCAACTTGCGGGCCATGCTATTTTGGTCCCATGGCGACTGAACCGAGGCCCCGCCACACCCCCGAGGAGTACCTGGCCCTGGAGCGCCAGGCCGAGTCGAGGAACGAGTACCTGCACGGCGAGATCTTCGCCAGGACCGGGGCAAGCCGGCGGCACACTCGAATCGTACTGAACACCGCGATCTCCCTGGACCTGCAGCTCCGGGGAAAAGGATGCGAGGTCTACTCCACGGACATGCGGGTCCGGGTCCCGGAGATGGATCTCTATACCTACCCCGACATTGCGGCCGCCTGCGGCGAGCCCCGGTTCGAGGACGGCGAGCTCGACACGCTGCTCAACCCGATCCTGATCGTGGAGGTGCTCTCGAAAACCACGGAGAGCTACGACCGGGGGATGAAGTTCTCCTACTACCGGACCCTCCCCTCGCTCTCGGAGTACCTCCTGTTCTCCCAGGAGCGGGTCCACGCCGAGCACTTCGTCCGTGAGGCCAGTAACCGCTGGGTCCTCACCGAGACTGACGATCCCACGAAAACGCTGGAGCTGTCCTCGATCGGCTGCACCCTGGCGCTTTCCGATGTCTATGACCGGGTCTTCTCCTAAGGACACCAAGGACCTCAAGGACAAAACCGCCGTCCTCCATGTCCTTGAGGTCCTTTACGTCCTTGTGGTCCTTTCCGCCTGCCGCGCCGAGCCCGCCCCTCCCCCCCTTCTCCCCTGGACCCGCCTCGACCTCTCCCGCGAGCCGTTCGCGGTAGAGGCAGGGGAGCCGGTCGTCCCGAAGATCTCGTTCCTGGGTTCGGCGGAGGTGCGGGACATGCGGCTGGTGCCGGCCAGCCAGCTCGTCAGCTTCCCGCGGCGGACGGCCGGGCAGGTCCAGGCCCTGGAGATGAAGGCGGGATCGCGCGCCCGCTGGCCGGTCCGAGTCGGCCGGGAGGGCTACTTCTCCTTCACGCCGCTGGGCTCGGAAGCGGCCTGCCCCTGCACGTACCGGGTCTGGGTGCGGGCGGGCTCCGCGCCGGCGCGCGAGCTCTACCGGATCGAGTCGGCCCCCGTGGGACCCATCGCCCCGCCCGCGGTCGAGGTGGACCTTTCCGATCTCACCGGAAAGGCCGAGCTGCTCCTCCAGCTCGACGGGCCTCCGGGCTCATCGGCGCTCTGGGGGAGCCCCGCGGTCTATTTTCGTAAAGCGTTCCGCGCGGCGCTCCCTCCGCGCCCGGAGGGCGGCCGGCCCAACATCCTCCTGATCGGCCTCGACACCCTGCGGGCCGACGAGCTCGGCGCCTGGGGGCGGAGCCCCAGCCTCACTCCCAACCTCGACCGGCTGGCCGGACAAAGCGATGTCTGGCTCCACGCGTTCACAGCGTTCAACTCGACCAACCCGAGCTTCGTCTCCATGATGACCGGCCTCTACGGCAAGAGCCACGGCGTCTACGACCTGAGGACCCCCCTGCCGCGCAGCCACGTCACCCTCGCGGAGCATCTGGCCGGGGCCGGGTACGAGACCTTCGCCGTCATCTCGGCCAGCCACCTGGGGGACCACGCCTCGGGGCTCGGCCAGGGGTTCCGCGAAGTCGCCCTCGCCTCCGAGCACCTCGCGGCCGAGCTCGCCGTCGATACCACTCTCGACTGGATCGCGGACCGGCAGGGCAGGAAGCCCTTCTTCGCCTGGCTCCACCTCTTCGACCCGCACACGCCGCACACGCCGCCCCAGCCCTACGCCCTCGGCTTCCGCCCCGCCTCCCCCCTGGGGCTCGACCCGGTGCGCGCCTGGATCCCCTTCCGCGAGCCCGGCCCGCGGACGTTCGTCGAGCCGGTCCTGGGCGGCCAGCGCGACCTCTACGACGGCGAGGTCGCCTATCTCGACCGCCAGATCGGCCGGCTGCTCGGCTTCCTGGAGAGCCGCGGGGTGCTGGAGGATACCCTCCTCGTGGTGGTCGCGGACCATGGGGAGAGCCTGGGCGAGCACGGCATCCTGTTCCGGCACGCCGGGCTCCACGACACCACCACCCACGTGCCGCTGATGATCCGCTGGCCGGGTGCGGACCGGGAGGGGCGGCGGATCGAGGGGCTCGTCCAGACGATCGACCTCTTCCCCACGATCCTCCGGACCGTGGGCCTGAGCATCCCTCCTCAGGACGGCCAGGATCTGAGGAAGACGCGCCGAGCCGTCTTCGCCGAGCACTCCGACCACCTTGGCGCCATGGTGCGGACCCGCGACTCCAAGTACATCCGAACCCCGGACGGCTCCTTTCTCTACGACCTGAAGGCCGACCCGGGCGAGACGCGGAACCTCGCCGGCCGCAGCCTGGCCGTGGAGCGGGAGCTGACGGATCTCCTGAAGAGATGGCAGGCGGACCGGCGCAGTCATCCCGAGGCCCGCCCCGTCGAGCCGACCGACGAGGAGAAGGCCCGGCTCAAGGCTCTGGGTTACGTTTAGGTACCAGCGCCGCCGCTCCGACTCCCAGCAGGTAGAGCAGGATGGCGGGCACCGCGAACACGCAGAGGTTGAGCACGTCCGAGGTCGGAGTGATGATCGCGGCCACGATGAAGATGATGACCACGGCATAGCGGAAGTTCCGCATCAGGAAGCGCGGCGTGACCAGCCCGATCGCGGCCAGCACGAAGATCACGATCGGCAGCTCGAACATGAGCCCGAGCCCCAGGATGATGGTCATCTGGAACCCGAAGTAGCGCTCGATCGTGATCACCGGCTCGAAGGCGCCGCCGATCTTGAGCAGGAACTCGGCCGCCAGGGGGAAAGCCACGTAGTAGGCGAAGGCGCCGCCCGCCAGGAAGAAGACCGAGCCGAAGAACAGGAACGGCAGCAGGTAGCGGCGCTCATGCTTGTACAGCCCCGGCGCGATGAAGCGCCAGAACTGGTAGAGGATGAACGGCGACGCCGCGAACACGGCCGCCAGGGCCGCCACCTTGAAGTAGAGGATGAACGGGTCCGTCATGCCGGTGTAGGCCAGCTTCTTGCCCGGGGGCAGAAGCTTCAGGATCGGCCGCTGCAGGAAGGCGAAGATCTCGTCCACGTAGTACCAGCAGGGGCCGAAGGCCGCGGCCAGGATGATGACCGAGCGCAGGAGCCGCGTCCGCAGCTCCTCCAGGTGCTCCATGAGGGACATGCGGGCCAGGTCGTCGGCGCTCGGCGCCGGACCGAGACGCTGGGGCGCGGGGCTCAGGAGGGCTCCAGGGGCTCGTTGACAGAAGCCGGAACGGCCGGCTCCGGCTCAGGCTGCAGCTCAGGGTGCGGCTCAGAGTGCGGTAAATCGTCGGGCTCGGTCAGCTCCGCCGCCTCGAGAGGAGGAGCCAGGGCGGGCTGCGGCGACCGGGCCGCGGTATTGAGGGGGGTCACCGGGGCCGGCTCGATCCACGGGCGGACCGGCGGCGCCACCGGCTCGTCGAGCGCCAGCTCGGTGTTGATCGTCCGCTTCAACTCGTTGGAGGCCTTGCGGAACTCCGCCATGCCGCGGCCGATCGTCCGGCCGATCTCCGGCAGCCGCTTGGGGCCGAAGATCAGCAGCGCGAGGACGAGGATGAAGATCAGCTCGGGAAAACCCAGGGGACCGAACATACGGCGCTCTCCTCCCGGATCATCGAGCCAGCCCCTCGCAAAGTCAAGGGTGGTACACTTATCCTCCTTATGAGACGTACCTGGAAGATCACCGCCATAACCCTGTTCTCCATCGCGCTGGTGCTCGGCGGCCTGGTCGGCGACCGGCTGCTCGCCCTGACCAACGAGGCCCGCGACTCCCTGCGGCTCTACACCGAGCTCGTCAACGTGGCCCATGAGCGCTACGGCGCGGACGTCTCGTACCGCGACCTGGTGTACTCCTCCATCAACGGGATGCTGCGCTCGCTCGATCCCCACACGAACTTCCTCCCCCCGGAGGCGTACGAGGGGATGCGCGAGAAGCAGCAGACCAGCTTCTACGGTCTGGGCATCCTGGTGGGGGTGCGCAGCGGCCAGCTCACGGTGATCTCGCCGCTCGATGGGACGCCGGCCGCGCGGATGGGCATCCAGGCGGGCGACATCATCAGCACGATCGAGGGCGAGCCCACGGACAACCTCAGCCTC
>JBJMGZ010000626.1:0-6966 GCA_045807605.1 Thermoanaerobaculia bacterium
GGCGACACACCAGGTTACTTCGCCGGCGGGACGCCGGCGCTCCCAGTGAAAGCTACGGCGCCACCGTCACCATGTTCCCGGCCGAGTAGGCGGTGAACTCGGGGGCGTACATGGATTGCAGGGTGGCGGGGCCGACCCGGAAGGTGCCGGCCATGTTGGCCCGCACCCGGTACTTGAGGACGTACTCGCCGGCCGGCAGCCAGTCGAAGAAGAAGTTGGTGCCGCTGTCGCGCGTCTCCTCGTAGCGGCCCGGCGAGGCCCAGTCCCAGACGTAGCCGGAGCGGGCGCCGTCGGGCTCCAGCCCCGCGGCCCGCGGATCGCGCAGGTGGACGTACTCGGCCGGCGCGCGGCTGGTGATCGTGAGCTGGACTTCGACCTCGTCGCCGGGCTTCAGGACCGTCCCCTCGTCGAGCGGCTTGAGCGTGGTTTCCTTTCCCTGGCCGGAACGCAGGAAGTAGCGCCGGGTCACGCCGAAGAGGTCCCCCTTGGCTTCCGCGGGGAGCTGGTCGGTCGAGAAGTGCCAGGTGGCCGAGGCGAACATCAGCGGCGCGCTCTCCTTCTCCACCACGACCGTGGTCCGGGGGCCGAGCTTTTCGCCGGGCACGACCACCTGGTTGTGCTTGCCGGTGAAGCGGTCGGGCTCGAAGGTGAACGTCGTGGCCTGGCCCGCCACCCGCACGGTCGCGGACTCGCGGACGCCGAGCTGCCCCTCCTTCTCCAGGTAGTGCACCAGGGCGTAGATCACCTCGGCCGTGGCCTTCGTCGAGTGCCAGTGGTTGAGCTGCTTGTTGAGGAACAGCCACTGCACCAGCCCGTGCCGCCGCGGATCGCCGGGCGCGATCTCCATCATGGCGAGCAGGGCGAACGCGTGGGTCTCGACGTTGTCCTGGTACCAGAGCCAGCCCTCTTTCTCGGGCGCGAAGAAGGTGCCCTCCTCCTCCGTGGTCTTCGCGAGGTCCATGACCGCGTCGAAGACGAGCTTCGCCTGGTCCGGCCGGTCCATCCGGCTCAGGGTCAGGGCCAGCAGGGCCTTCATGTACCCGGAGAGCTCCTTCCAATGAGCGAGGGAATCGTCCAGGATGCGCTGCCGCTCCTCGGCCGGGAAGGCGTCGGGATGGGTGGTGGCCACGTAGTTGAGGAAGACCCGCAGCTCGCGGCGGCAGCAGTCGTCCTCGTTCGTCTTGCCCTCCTTGCCGGAGCGCCGCCGCTCTTCCTCCTGCTTGCCGTACCAGTCCACGATGTAGGCCCAGGCCCTCTCCACCATGTCCGCGGGCACGTCGATGCCGGCCTCCTGGGCCTTGGCGAAGCCGTAGAGGAGGTAGAGGGTCATGTAGGGCGAAGCCTGGCCGCCGGGCCACCAGGGGAAGCCGCCGTCATCGAGCTGCGCTTCCTGGAGCTTCGCCAGGGACTGGTCGCGCTGGGCTCGCGCCACCTTCGGATCGAGCACCTTGATCAGGGGGTAGACCGGGTCCGCGCCGCCCTGCGCGGTCTGCAGCCAGGGGGTCTCCTCCAGGGCCATCTTGCGGTTGGGATCGACGGCGTCCCAGGTCTCCAGCCGGGTCTCCCGCTCGGAGAGCTTCTGCGCCATGGCGGCAACGGCCGGGTACTCGTCGAACAGGCTCGCGGCGATGCCGGTCGACAGGAAGCGGTTGAGCGTCTGCTCGGTGCACTCGTAGGGGAAGTCCACCAGGTAGGGCAGGGCTTCGAGGACGCTGTAGAAGAGCTGGGCGTCCAGGGTGACGACCATCTGCTCGTCGATCCGGGTGGGATCGGCCTTCGACAGGTCGTCGAAGCGCAGCTCCGTGCTCCCCGTGCCCTTGAGCGCCGCGAAGCGCGACTGCGCGAGGTGCATCCGCGAAGGGAGGACCGGCAGCGGGCGCAGCTCGCCGTCGCTCACGCTGCCCGAGACGGCGGTGACCTTGAACGCCACCGGACCGACCCGCTTCGGAGCGGTCAGGGGGAAGGTGACGCTGGCGCCGCCGCCCGGCGCGGCCGTGAAGGGAGCGCGGGCCTGCGCCGGATCGAGGCCGAACTCGGCGAGCAGGCTCTCGCCGGTCGCGGGATCGACGACGTCGAGGCGGACCGTGCCTTTCAGCTCGCCGTCGGAGGCGTTGTTGACCACGACCTTCAGAAGGGCGCGGTCGCTCTCGCGCAGGAACCGGGGCACGTAGGGGCGCACCATCAGGTCCTTGACGCTCCGCACCTCTTTCTGGAGCGAGCCGGCGCGCAGGTCGGCGGTGACGGCGTGCACCCAGAAGCTCCACGAGGTCACGGAGTCGGGCACGTCGAACTCGATGGCCACCGTCGCGGAATCGCCGTCCGGGCCGGCGATCAGGTGGGGCTGCCAGAACGCCGTCTCCGAGAAGTCGCTGCGCAGCTCGGGCGCCGGCCCCTCCTCCCCGGCCCGGCCTGCCATCTTGGGCGCGGGCGGCGCTGGCGGAGGAGGTGGAGCCTCGGCCGCCGCGACCATCCCTCCCACGACCCCGCCCGGCACGCCCTCCTCCACGCCGCCCTCGGCCATGTCGAGGGACATCGCCTGCGCGACCTCCTCCCGGAAGGCGCGATCGAAGCGCAGCTCGTCCCCGCGCAGGCCCCCGCCCCGGGAATAGCGCCGCCAGCCGCGCCCGGCGCCATAGGTCTGCGACGAGCCGAGGCTGGCGGCGGACCATCCCGCGCCGGTGGTGATCGGGTAGAGCCGCAGGGGGTCCGCCGGCTGGTGCGGGGCGAAGAGGTCGAGGCTGCGGTCGTAGAGATAGGCGAGCAGCTCGGCCGCGGCCGGTTCCTGCCCCTCGGCCGGGCGCACCTTGACCGTCCAGGTCTCCCGCGTGCCGGGACGGATGCGGTCGCGGAAGGTGGCGACTTGGACGTCCAGCTTGCGGTCGTCCCAGGGGACGTTCACGTTGCGGTCCACCTGGAGGAGCTGGTGATCGCGCAGGGTGACCAGCCGCAGGGAGAACCCGCCGCGGTCCTCCGGCCCGACCGGGATCTCGACCAGGCTGGCGCCGCCGCCCATGCGCAGCTCGCGCCGGCTGGTCAGCTCGTAGCGGTGCCAGACCTCCAGCCAGACGGTCTGGCCCGGGAAGCCGGAGTGGGCCAGCACCCGGACCTTGCCGCCGGGATGGGCCTCGGAGTCGTCCGCCAGGAGGACCGCCGGCAGGGCGAGCGGAGTGTCCCCGCCTGCCACCACCAGCTCCTTCCAGGCGGAGAAGGTCTCGCCGGCGTCGTCCGCGGTCTCGTAGCGCAGGCGGTAGGCGCCCGGGGCGAGCTCGGGCAGGGTCAGCTCGGCCCTGCCGTCCTGGCCGTGCGTCAGGGTGCCGGTGGCGACCTCGGGGCCGTCCTCCCACTGGCTCAGGACCTCCCGGAAGTCATAGCCCGATTGCGCGCGCGGCCGGAGACGGTCGCCCTCGGTGTGGAAGGCTCCGTCGTCCTCCACCAGATTGGGAAGATCGGCGGGCAGCGGCGTCTCGGCGGGCTGCTGCAGGGCGAAGAGGGTCCAGGTGCCCTCGCCGGAGCGGCCGATGCCGGCGAGGTCGCGGCGCTGGACTGCCACCTTGCCCGGTTGGCCTACGGCATAGAGCTCGCGGTCCGGCGTGATCTCGGCCTCGATGGCCACGTAGCCGAGGCGGAAGGAGCGCTGGGCCGAGCGCGTCTCGCCGCCCTCGTCCGTCAGATCGGCGTCGATGCGGTAGAAGTAGCTCACCTGGTGCGGATCGCGCCCCTTGAGATCGCCGGCCTCGGGGGTGAAGGCGATCTCGAAGGTGCCGTCGGCCGCGAGCTCGGCCGTGCCGGTCGCGACCGTCTCCTCGTTGCCGGGCTGCGGCGACCACCACCAGAACCAGCGCTCCTCGCGCACGGCCCGCCAGCGCAGCTCGCCGTGCGTCACGGGCAGGCCGAAGTAGTAGCGCGCCTGACCCGGGAAGGCGGCGGGCCGGTTCAGGCGCAGCGGCTCCTTCGGGTCCTCCAGGGCGACCTCGAAGGTCGGCCGCTTGTACTCCTCGATGCGGACCGAGGCCATTCCGTCGTGGGTGGTGCGGACCGACCAGGCGCCGAGCGGCCGGCCGGCCGGGATCGTGATCTCGCCCGAGGCCGTGCCGAAGCCGTTCGTGGAGACGGTGCGGGACTCGACCTCCTGGCCGTTCGGGTCGACGAGCGCGACTTCGATCGAAGTGTGGGCGACCGCCTTCAGGTCGCCGCGCCCGCGGCGGTCGTAGACCAGGACCTTCCAGAAGAGCTTCTGCTGCGGCCGGTAGATGCTGCGGTCGGTGAAGACGAGCGCGCCGTAGCCGTTCTTCTCCTCCTGCGGGCGGTAGCGGTAGGCGTTCAGGAGCAGGGCGACGTCGTCGCCCCGGCTGGCGAAGAACACGTACTGCTCGCCGGTCTCCAGCGTGAAGACGCCGCCCTCCTTCTCGCCGGTGCTGTCATAGACCGGCTCGCCGCCGCCGCGGACCTCGCGGCGGATCACCTCGACGCCGGGCAGGGGCTCGCCGGTCTCGCCGGACAGGGCGACCACTTCCACGTCGCCGCCCTGGCGCTCCCGCGCCACGAGCACCAGGTCGCCGAGGACGAGCGGCGCGGCGAGGACCAGGTTTTCCAGGTAGCGCTTGCCGTCCGGCGTCAGATAGGCGAAGTCCTCGCGCGCCGAGGCCAGGACGACGTACGCCCCCTTGCGGTCGATGGCCGGGGTGACGTAGGTCGTGTGCATCCGCAGGTCGGGAGTGGCCGGCAGGCTCTCCTTCCAGGCGTAGGCGGGCCTGGACTTGAGCAGCTCCTCCACCGGCGGGAACAGGCGGCCATCGGTCCGCTCCAGGCGCTGCTTGAGGTCGACCGCGTAGGCGCGGAACCAGAGCGCGGGCAGGTTCTGGTGCAGGACCTGGATCGAGCGCCGGTGCAGTCCGTCCGAGGCCATGGCGCCGAGGTGGTAGGCCGGGCTCTCGATCTCGCGCGCGAGGGCCAGGGCGCGCTCGCCGCCGGGCGACTTGGGATAGGCCGCGTGCGCGGCGCGGGCGGTCTCCACGGCCTTGGGCAGCTGGGCGTCGTACTGGTAGAGCTGGGCGAGCTCGGCCATGCCCATGGCCCACCACGGGACCTGCCTGTAAGCCGGCAGGTCCTTCGCCAGCTCCTCGCGGAGCGCGTCGTTCTCGTCGGGCAGCGCGTGGTTGCGCAGCCGTCGGTAGCGCTCCAGCCGGGCCTCCAGGGCGCCGTCCTTGTTGTCGCGGGCGGAGTGCCAGGCCTCGTGGTCGGCGAGGAGCGCCATGATGCGGCGCAGGGGGTGAACCTCCGCATCGACGAGCCGCTCGGGTGGCAGCTCGCCTTCCTTGAGCAGCGCGGCCAGGTCCATGCGGCCCGCGGCATTCGTCTGGGCCGGCGACCAATAGCCCGTATCGGCGAGGTGCTCGACCCAGAGGTAGGTGACCAGGTCGCGCAGGGTGCCGCGCACCGCCTTCGGATAGTTGTTGGGCTTGACGAAGTCCCCGAGCCCGGTGACCGGAATGCCGCCCAGGAGCTCGCGCTCCTTCCACGCTTCCAGGTAGGCGGCGGAGACGGCTTCGAAGAGCTGGCCGGTGGTCCACTTCTCCACGTCCACCGGCTTGTCGGAGAGCACGGCCTCCCTCTCCCACATCGTCCAGCGGTAGTTGTCGTAGTAGTTCTTGAGGGCCTCGGCCAGGAAGAGGGAGAGCACGGCGTGCTGCCGGCGCCCCTCGGGCCACGGCTGGCTCTGGAGAAAACGGACCGCCTCCCCGGGCTCGGCGCTGCCGGCGCGGAGCTGCGCGCCGCGCACCAGGGCGCGCGTGATCTCGTCCGCGTCGCCCGCTTTGCGGATGGCCGGGAGCATCTCGTCAAGGCGCTGCGCGGCCTCCTGGAGCTTGAGCTCGCCGATGAGCCGGTCGATCTCCTGCCAGTCCATGGCTGTCGATGCTAGCGCCTTGGAGGGAAGGACCCAAAGGACGGATAGGACGAAAAGGACGAAAAGGACCGGGCGTCGGCTCATAGGCTTTCAGACACAGGTCGGAGGTTGGAGGAAACCGGCGGCTAGCTTAGCGCTGTCCCAGGCTCTCGAGCCAGGTCACCCACTCATCGAAGTGCGGGCATGTCCGGCGGAGCGCCGGCAGGCCGATCCGCTCCACCACCAGGGGGCCGTGAAGCGCCTTCCTGTAGGCTGGCACCTTCCTGAGAATGCGGGCGGCGGGATGACTGTCCGGGCCGTCGTCGATCTCCTCCGGAGACGGGAAGGTGCGGATCTCCCGGGCGAGCTTCTCCATGGCGCTCCTCTCCAGGAGGACGCCTCCGATCTCCAGCGGGGAGGTCAGCAGGAGCGCTTCGAACTCGTGCAGGGAGAGATAGGGCCGGAACCGCGGATGGTCGAGGTCGGACCGCAGAGCCTCCTCCAGGAAGTCGACACGCTGATAGCAGGAAACGCCGGAAGTCAGGGCGGCGAGCCCGAGGAAATCCGCGGGGAGGCCGTAGTAGTCGATCATGGTGGTGACGGCGGCGGCGCCGTGGTCGTGGAGAAGCCTCAGGAGGTCCTTGCGGACCGGCTCGTAGCGGGTCACGCCCCCCTTGAACTTCCTCCCCTCCTTCACCCGCTTCGTCGCCACCAGGATGGGGGTCAGAAAGACCCCCGAAGCCGCCAGGTGAGGTCCCAGGACCCGCTTGACGAACGTCTCTTCCGTCTGACCTTCGACCAGCACGTGGGCCCGCGTCAAGCGCCGGGCCTCCCGCCCAGGACGTTCTTCTCCCAGAGCTCCCCGAGGGCGTAGTCGTCCAGCCAGGACTCGATCTGATCGCTGGTCAGGCGCCGGAAGACCGAGGCGCCGTCCTCGCGGTCCACGACGAGGATGTCCTCGGGGCCGAACTGATTGACCAGGGTCACCGACTGGGTGGAAACGATGACCTGGGTCCGGGTCGCCGCCGAGCGCAGGAGGTCCGCGAGAACCGTGATGGCGTAAGGGTGAAGGCCAAGCTCCG
>JBJMGZ010000627.1:0-6425 GCA_045807605.1 Thermoanaerobaculia bacterium
TCTCCTCACCGGCAAAGTATATCACTGAGTGTCCCAGTCTTCGCAGGGGGAACCTGCTATCTGACGCACAAGCTCCGGGAGAAAGACCTCGGATGATGCGAGCGCTCCTCAGTCTTCTCGGTTTGTCACCTTCGATCGCTCCATTCCGCTGTCGGCCGCTCCGGGGGCTACGCCAGAGCATCTCGTAGTCGTCTGACTCTCGCACCAGCGGCAGTCGTCTTTATGGACTGAGCCGCTCCGCCGGCACCACCTGGCGCGGCAGGCCGGGGGCGGACCAGAGGAGCCGCAGGCTCGCGCGGCCGGCCGTGTCGTGGTAATCCAGCCGGATCGAATAGCGGTGTCCCGCTTCGAGTTGGATCTTGCCCGCGGTCACCTGCGTCGCATGGTCCTTCCAGTCGTTCACCACGAGCACGCCGTCGATCCAGAGCCGCGCGCCGTCGTTGCTGCGCAGGAAGAAGGTGTGCAGGCCGCTCACCTGCGCCTCGATCTCGCCGGTCCACCGCGCGCTCCAGGCGTCGGCTCCGATCCCCGGCGCGGGCGCGCCGAATTTCCAATCGAAGTCGATCGCGGGATCGATCCTCACGAAGGTCGCGCCCTTGAAATCGGGCTTCGCGTAGTAGGTGCCGGTGAGACCGTTGCCCGCCGTCCCGACCTTGCGGAAGACCGCCTTCCAGGTGGCATCGGCCTCCGGCGTGGCGATCGCGTGACTGGCCGCGCCGCCGTCGGACCAGGAGACGAATTCGTAGCGCTCGTCGCCGAGGGTCTGCGAAGGCGCTCCCAGGGTCCTCAGCATCCCCACCACTCCGACTTCCGAGTAGGGGGCCGGGTGCGGCATGCCGTCGAGCGTCACCTTGAGGCCGGCCGGCTCGGTTTCCAGGCCGATCGTGGCCAGCCGCGGAATTACGTCCACGAAGGTCTCGGTCACGAGGCCGTCGTGGTCCCGGGCCGCGAGATGGATGCGGTACCAGACCTCGGGCGAGGCTTCGCCCTGGGTGGGGATCGTGAAGGTGCCCTCGGCGATGCCCGGCGTGTCGAGCAGGAAGGGGTGGATGTGATCGAGGTGATGGAAGTCGATCTTCCAGGTCAGCGCCGAAGCCGGCAGCGCGCCGTCCTCGGCATCCGTGGCGCCGCCGCGGAAGGCGATCGTGTCGCCGGCCCGGAACAGATGTCCGGTCGCGGGCGCCGTGATCGCTGCCGCGGGACGATGGCCGTTGACCACGCCGAGGCTCGCCTGCCGGCTGGTCGCCGAGCCGAAGGCGTTCGTCACCACCACGTCGAAGCGGGCGCCGCTGTCGGAGAGCGCCGCCGGCGAGAGCGTGTACTGCGCGGCGGTGGCGCCCGGGATCGGCTCGCCGTTTCGCCGCCACTGATAGGCCAGGGGCGCCGCGCCGGACGCCTGCACGGAGAACGCCGCCGCCTCCCCCACCGCGACTTTCAGGTCGTCGGGCTGCACCGCGATCGCCGGCGACTGGCTCTGGGTGTAGATCACCCGGTAGACCTCGCCGCCGTGGTGGGCCAGGTAGTACAGGCTGCCGTCCTCCCCCACCGTCAGGCCGATGGCCGTGGCGATGCCGCTCGCGAACGGCTCGGCCGCGCCGGTCTCCGGGTCGAACACTCGGATCCATCCGTTGCAGTAGTCGGAGAAGAAATACTTGCCATCGTACTCCGGCGGGAAGAGCGGCGTGGGCGCGTCGTAGAACGTGCCGCCGGTGATCGCGCAGCCCTTCTCCGGGCCGTTGCCATGGGCATAGGTGAAGAGCGGCTCGACGAAGCGCGGATCGTTCGCCGCGCCCTCGACCTCGGGCCAGCCGTAGTTCGCGCCGGCCGCGCCCTCGTTGATCTCCTCCCAGGTGCGGTGGCCGACGTCGTTGATGAACATGCGGCCCGTCCCCCGTTCGAACGTGAAGCTGAACGGGTTGCGCAGCCCGAGCGCCCAGATGGCGCGTGCGAGGCCCGTGGTCCGGTTGTAGAACGGATTGTCCGCCGGGATGGTGCCGTCGCGGTTCAATCGCAGGATCTTGCCCAGCGGGTTGTCCATGCGCTGGGCGTTCTCGGGGATGTAGTTCTCCCCCACCGAGACGTAGAGCTTGCCGTCCGGCCCGAAGCGCAGGGTGCCGGAGTTGTGGAGCTCGGTGACCAGCTTGGGAAGCTCCACCAGCGCGGTCTCGCTGCCCGGCCGCGCCACGTCGCCCTCGGCGATGAAGCGGCTCAGCCGGTTGTGCGCCACCGGCGCGCGCGCGGTGTAGTAGACGTAGACGTAGTGATTGCTCTCGAAGTCGGGATCGAGCACCACGCCGAGCAGCCCGCGCTCGCCGTGCGCGAGCACCTTGACCGTCACGAACGGCTTGGCAAGCAGGACGCCGTCCTTGATCACGCGCAGCCGGCCCTTCTCCTCGCAGACGAAGATGCGCCCGTCCGGGGCCACGGTCATGGCCGTGGGCCGGTCGAGCCCCGCGGCGAGCCGCGTTTCGATGAACCCGGGAGGCAGCGTGGCGGCCCGGGCGGCGAGGGAGGTCAGGGAGGTGACGAGCAGGAGAAAGGAGACCCTGAGGTTACGGCTGTACGTCATGCCGGGAGCTTAGCGTAAAAAGGCCCGCGCTTTTCCAGAGGAGGCTCCATCCAGCGCGTTTGACGGGCCCAGGCGAGGAGCGTAGCATGAGCACAAAGACCGCTGGCTCCAATCCGTCAGCCACCTTCGAAGGAGAGAGATGAAAGTGACCAGGAAGCACTCTCACGGCTCGATGCTTGCGCTGCTCCTGCTGATGGGATTCGCGCTTGGGAGCAGCCGCCCGGCAGGAGCGAATGCCGATGAGCCCTCCGCGACCCCAGCCCTCGACGCCTGCCAGCGCTTTGCAAGCCGTCACTATCAGCAGGTCAGCCCGAAGGACTTCGTTTCCGTTCAATTCCTGGAAGAGGGCATGAACCAGGAGAAGTACGGGGACAAGGTGGGCAGCCAGCCTGTCGGCTCGGTGCTTTCCGGCCCTGGTATCTGGCAGGGCAAGACCGGGGGACCGTCGAATGTCCGCTTCGTCTGCCTGCTGGACAACTCCGAGAAACCCGTCTTCGTCGCCGTTCTCCAGGACGGGCGGCGGGATCCGGTGGCTGTGTGCTGGGACGCATTCGAGCCCAGCGAGTGGGGCCGGATGACCCAGTGCCTTCAGGATTCCCTGAAACGGGAAGAGGCTGCCCTGGCGGCTGCACTGGACAAGGCCGCTCAACAGGCAGCACAATCGATGGACAAGATTTCGGCAAAGCAGACCTTGCAGGAGAGCAATGCCCAGTGGATCAAGTATCGGGATACCGAGTGCGCCCGCAGGCAGGCCTTCGTGGCAGGCCGCAACCACCCGGATATCGGCGAGCTGACCTGCCAGATTGGAAAAACCGCCGAACGGATCTCTGACCTGCAATTTGACGATAACTAGAGAGATGCGTAGGGCCCAGGTGGGCTGGGGGCACCGATGATCGCCAGGGTCGCCATGCTCCTCAGCGCCGCCATGATCCTGGCGCTCGGCGTCTTGCACCTCCTCTACACCTTCCGTGGCCCGAAGCTCACGCCGCGCGATCCCGCGCTCCAGGCCAGGATGCGCGAGGTCTCGCCCGTGATCAGCCGGGAAACGACGATGTGGAAGACCTGGATCGGTTTCAATGCGAGCCACGGCCTGGGAGCCGTCACCTTCGGGCTCGTCTACGGCTACCTGGCGCTCGCCCATCCCGAAGTCCTGTTCCATTCGGCCTTCCTGCTCGGCCTGGGCCTCTGTCTGCTCGGCTCCTACACGGCCCTGGCAAAAGCCTACTGGTTCAGCGTTCCCTTCACAGGAATTCTGATCGCGCTCGCGTCGTACATCCTCGGCCTGGCGGCTGGCCTGAGCCGTTGATCCGAGATGGCGCCCGGGGGGGAGGAAGGGCGTGAGCGCGAGCGTCCCAGCCGCGTCTCGCCGGAGAGCATGGGATCGCCCTCGGGCGCCAGGAGCTTCGCGATCCCGAAATCGAGCAGCTTGGGTCAGCCCGCGCGGTCCACGCGAGGAGCGAAACGAGCCGGCACTCCAGAAGTGCCGATCGGGTTCCGCTCAGCCCTCGAACACGGCGACCGCCCGCACCGGCGAGCCGGTGCCGCCGCGGATCCGGAGCGGCAGCCCGATGAAGCGGAACCGTCCCCGCCCGATCAGAAGGTGCAGATTGATCAGGTTTTCGTAGTGCGTGAAGCCGAGCTCCCCGCAGATGTGATGGACTTCCCTGTTGGACACGTGCACCACGCCCGGCGAGGCCGTCTCCACGCCGAACGCCGCGATCCCCTGCCGGCCCAGCCATCGCGCCGCGTCCGTGCTCACCCCCGGCCCCTGGAACGAGCGGGAGTCCGGTACCTCGTGGTGGGCGGCGTCGCGGTCGTGCTCCATGGATACCTGCGCACGACCCTCGACCTCGATCTCGTCGTGCAGGTGGAGCGCGACAACGTGGAGCGGGCTTTGAGCGCGCTTGCCGAGCTGGGCTTTCAGCCCCAGGCGCCCGTGCCGCTCGGGGCCTTCGCCGATCCGGAGATCCGCGGGCTCTACTCCCCGAAGGGCGGGGAGAAAAGGACGTAAAGGATGTAAAGGACAACAAGGACACGGAGGCCGTCCTTCAAGTCCTTTAGGTCCTTGAAGTCCTTTTGGTCCTTTCCGGGTCTCGGCTCTACTCCCCGAACGGCACCCAGATGTTCTTGACCTGAATGCCCTGGCGCAGGAACTCCTTCCCCACCCCCTGCTCGGCGTCGGCCCAGTCGCGCGCGATTCCGTGATCGGCCCAGACGCGCTTGAGGTTGCCGGTCGAGGCGCGCTCGACGGCGGCGCTCCCCGTATTGCCTCCGATACTGCCTCCAATACCGCTGCCGAAGTACCAGAGACAGTCGAGGTCGTCATGGGCGGCGAGGGTGGCGGCGAGGGAGTCGCGGGAACCGGTGACGATGTTGATCACGCCGGCCGGCACGTCGGAGGTGTCGAAAACCTGGTAGAGGTCCGTGGCCGCGAGCGGCCAGCGCTCGGAGGGGACGGCCACCACGGCGTTGCCCATGGCGACCGCGGGCGCTACCGTGGAGAGGAAGGCGAGCAACGGCCACTCGTCCGGGCAGACGATGCCCAGCGTGCCGATCGGCTCGTGATAAGCGAAGGTGAAGTTGCGCAGCGGCGTGGCCTGCACCTCGCCGGCGTACTTGTCGGCCCAGGCGGCGTAGGTGAAGAGGCGCTCGATCGCGAGATCGACCTCGGCGTAGCCAGGGGCACCTGTCAGATCATGCAGCCGGCGGGCGAGCTCCTCTCGGCGCGCTCCGAGGTTCTCGGCCACGTAGTAGAGGATCTGGGCGCGGTTGTGGGCCGTGGCTTTCGCCCAGCCGGGCGCGGCCTTCCTCGCCGCCTCGACGGCGTTGCGGACGTCCTTGCGGTTGCCCTCCCCCACCTCGCCGACGAGATGGCCGGCGGGACCGAGGACCTTGCGGGCGTACTCGCCGTCCGGCCGCGACTGCTTGCCGCCGATGTACATCTTGGCGGTGCGGTCGATGGGCGGGAAGCCCGGTTCGGAGTCGTCCTCCTCCGGCTCGTCGATGACCGGAACGGGCTCCGGCTCCGGCTTCTTCCCCTTCGCCTCGGCCTGCCAGCGCGGCTTGACGTACTCCCAGAGCCCCTCCCGGCCCCCTTCGCGGCCATAGCCGCTCTCGCGGTAGCCGCCGAAGCCGGAGGCGGCATCGAACAGGTTCGTGCTGTTGATCCAGACCGTGCCGGCCGTGATCTTCGCCGCGATGTCCAGGGCGAGGTTGACGTTCTCCGTCCAGACGCTCGCCGCCAGGCCGTAGCGGGTGTTGTTGGCCAGCTCGATGGCCTCCTCGGGCGTGCGGAAGGTCATCGCCACCAGGACCGGGCCGAAGATCTCGACCTGCGCGATGGTCGCCGACGGCGACACCTCGGTGAACAGGGTCGGCGGGTAGAACCAGCCCTCCTGCGGGCAGCTCCAGGAGGGCTGCCACATCTGCGCTCCCTCTTCGACCCCCTGCTTGACCAGGCGCTCGATGCGCTCGAGCTGCACGGGCGCGATGATGGCGCCGATATCGATGGCCTTGTCGCGCGGGTCGCCGACGCGCAAGGTCTCCATGCGCTCCCGGAGCCTTGTGTAGAGGGCTTCGGCCACGCCTTCCTGGACCAGCAGGCGCGAGCCCGCGCAGCAGACCTCCCCCTGGTTGAACCAGATGGCGTCCACCACGCCCTCGACCGTGCCGTCGAGGTCCGCGTCGTCGAAGACCACGAACGGCGACTTGCCGCCAAGCTCCAGCGAGAGCTTCTTGCCGGTGCCGGCCGTGGCCTCGCGGATCAGGCGGCCGACCTCGGTCGAACCAGTGAAGGCGATCTTGTCGATCCCGGGATGCTTGACGATCAACTCGCCGGTGCGGCCGTCGCCATTCA
>JBJMGZ010000628.1:0-13378 GCA_045807605.1 Thermoanaerobaculia bacterium
GGTGTCGCCGGCGCTGTAGAAGGTGTCCACGACGCGGATCGGGCTCTCGGTGCCGCGGTGGAGGTTCTTGTCGGCTTCGGGGATCGGCAGGTTCTTCTCCAGCCAGGGGAGCTGCTCCTTGTAGCGCGCCAGGGCCTCCGATTCCTTGGGCAGGTTGACCGTCACGAACGACTCGAAGGCGGCCTTGTAGCCGAAGACCTCGTCCTCGTAGGTCTCGTAGGGGCCGATGGTCACCTCGACCTTCACGGAGATCCGCCGCGGCAAGGACCGAGGCCTCGTGGCCGTGCCCTACTCCCGCGAGTACGCCGAGTGGCTCAGGCCGGCGGCCCGGCTCCTGCGCGAGGCCGCGGCCGTGACCGGCAACGCCTCGCTCAAAAAGTTCCTCGAGCTGCGCGCCGCCGCCCTCGCCAGCGACGACTACTACGCCAGCGACGTCGCCTGGATGGACCTCGACGCGCCGGTCGAGGTCACCATCGGCCCTTACGAGACCTATGAGGACGAGCTGTTCGGCTACAAGGCCGCCTTCGAGGCGTTCGTCACCGTGAACCTTCCGAAGGAGTCCGCCGCCCTCAGCCGCTACAAGGAGCGGCTCCCCTGGCTGGAGCGCAACCTGCCGATCCCGGACGAGCACAAGAACCTGAACCGTGGCACGGAGAGCCCGATCCGTGTGGTGGACGCGGTCTACAGCTCGGGCGAGACCCGGGCCGGCGTGCAGACGATCGCCTTCAACCTGCCCAACGACGAGCGGGTGCGCGAGGCCAAGGGCTCCAAGAAGGTCCTGCTGCGCAACACCATGCGCGCCAAGTACGACAAGATCCTGATGCCCATCGCCGAGCGGGTGATCGCCCAGGACCAGCTCAAAGACGTCGCCTTCGACGCCTACTTCAACGAGGTGCTGCACCACGAGCTCTCCCACGGCCTTGGACCGGGGACGATCACGAAGAACGGCAAGAAGACCGAGGTGCGCCTGGAGCTCAAGGATCTCTTCGGCACACTGGAGGAGGCCAAGGCCGACGTGATGGGCGTGTACAACATCCTGGCCCTGATGCAGCGCGGCGACATGCCCGCCGATCTGCGCCGCACCCTGGAGCCGACCTACGTGGCCGGCCTGTTCCGCTCCGCCCGCTTCGGCGTGCACGAGGCGCACGGCCAGGGCGTCGTAGCGCAGTTCACCTACCTGATGGAGAAGGGCGCGCTGGAGGTCGACGAGGCCGGTCGCTTCCGCGCCGTTTCGGAGAAGTTCCCCGGCGCCATCCGCGACCTCCTGCACGACATGCTGACGCTCCAGGCCGCGGGCGACTACGAAGGCACCAAGGCGTTCCTGGACAAGTACGGCAAGCCCGAGAAGAGCCTGCTCGACGCCATCGAGCGCCTGGCCGACGTGCCGGTGGACATCCGGCCGGTGTACACGTACGCGGAGAAGTAGTAGGGGCGGGGCTTGCCCCCGCCCGGGAGGGGGTAAACCCCTCCCCTACTTCACCCCCAGCAGCTCGACCTCGAACATCAGCGTGGCGTTCGGCGGGATCACCCCGCCGGCGCCGCGCGCTCCGTAGCCCAGGTCCGGGGGGATGGTCAGCTTCCGCTTGCCTCCCACCTTCATGCCCGCGACGCCCTCGTCCCAGCCCCGGATCACGTGCCCGGCGCCGAGCGGGAAGCGGAACGGCTGGCTGCGGTCCTTGCTGGAGTCGAACTTCGTGCCGTCCGCCAGCCAGCCGGTGTAGTGGACCTCGACGGTCTTGCCGGCGCGGGCCTCGTCGCCCGTCCCCTCCTGGAGGTCCGTGTACTTGAGCCCGGATGCGGTGGTCTTCTCTTGCGGTTCCATGGGCGAGCCTCCTTGAAAGGACCAAAAGGACTTAAGGGACGTAAAGGACGTAAAGGACGTAAAGGACGAAGGCTCCTGTCCGTGGTCCTTTACGTCCTTTGAGTCCCTTGCGTCCCTTACGTCCTTTCTTCCTATCGGACTCCGACCAGCTCGACCTCGAAAACCAGCGTGGCATTGGGCGGCACGACCCGCCCCACCCCCTGCTTGCCGTACCCCAGCTCCGGCGGCACGACGAGCCGCCGCCGGCCACCGACCTTCATCCCCGCGACTCCCTGGTGCCAGCCCTGGATGACGTCGTCGATGCCGATGCGGAAGGTGAACGGGTGGGCGGGATCCAGGCTGGAGTCGAACTTCGTGCGGTCCTCCAGCCAGCCGGTGTAGAGAATCTCGACGATCTTGCCCTTCGCCGCCTCCGTCCCTTCGCCGGCCTGAAGGTCCTGGTAGCGCAGCCCGGATGGAGTGACGACCTCCTGGGGGGTGGGCGCGGGAGCCGGCTCCGTCTGCCGGGCCTTGGCAATTCCCGGCGGTCCCGGCAGCGCGGACAGCGAGCCCGCGGCGAGCAGGGCCGTGATGACCGCGTAGAAGACTGCGCACGGAACGGATTTTTGAATCATGGGATCCCGATTGTACGTCATCCCGCCCGCCGCACCACTTTGCCCCCCTTGACCACGGCCGCCACCGGGTTGATCCCGAAATGGTACGCCAGGTGGAGGAGGTTCGGCGCGTCGAGCAGCGCGAGGTCCGCCCGCTTGCCCGGCTCGATCGAGCCCACCTCGGCGCCCAGGCCCAGGCAGCAGGCCGAGTTCAGGGTGGCCGCGGCCAGGCTCTCCTCGATGGTCAGGCCGAGCTCGAACACGGCGAGCACGAAGACCGCCGGCATCGACTCCGTGTGGCACGAGCCGGGGTTGCAGTCGGTCGCGAGCGCGACCGGCACGCCGGCCTCGATCAGCCGGCGGGCCGGCGCGTACTTGTGCTTCATGAGGAAGAAGCTCGTGCCCGGGAGGAGCACCGCCGTCACTCCGGAGCGCGCCAGGGCGTCCACCCCGGCCGGCGACACCGCGATCAGATGATCGGCGGAGAGCGCGCCCAGCTCTCCGGCCAGCTCCGCGCCGCCGGAATCCACGAACTCGTCCGCATGGAGCCGCGGCGCGAGACCGTGCTTCACGCCGGTTTCCAGGACCCGGCGCGACTCCGCCGCGGTGAACACCCCCTCCTCGCAGAACACGTCGCAGAAACGGGCCAGCCCCTGCTCCGCCGCGGCGGGGATGATCTCCTCGCAGATCAGGTCCAGATAGCGCCCGCGGTCGGCCCGATGCTCCGGGGGTATCTCATGGGCCGCCATCAGCGTGGGGACCAGGTCCACCGCATGGGATGACGATGCGGCGCGGATCGCCCGGAGCTGTTTGAGCTCGTCCTCGCGCGACAGACCGTAGCCGCTCTTCGCCTCGGCGGTCGTGGTGCCCCAGGCGAGCATCTGGTCCAGCCGCCGGCGGACGTTCGCGGCCAGCTCCTCCTCGGAAGCCCGGCGGGTGGCGGCCACGGTCGAGAGGATGCCGCCGCCGGCCGCCGCGATCTCCTGGTAGGTCCGGCCCGCGAGACGGGCCGCGAACTCCTCCTCCCGGCTGCCGGCCCAGGGCAGGTGCGTGTGCGGATCGACGAACCCGGGGATCAGCGTGCCGCCGCGGCCGTCCAGGCGCTCGGCGTCCGGCAGCTCGCCGAACGAGCGCAGGCGCTCCTCGGGACTGCCGACGAAGGCGATCCGGCCGTCCCGGCAGAGCACCTCGGCTCCACGGATGCGGCGGACGCGCCGCTGGCCGGCGCCGCGCAGGGGAACGTCGCCCTCGGGCGTCGCCACCTCGGACAGGTTGTGGAGGAGAAGGTCCGTCATGGCCGGGGATTGTAGCTCCCCGCGCGGAAGGAAAGGGGAGGCGCCGGGCGGCGCCTCCCTGGACCGGTCAGGCCGGCAGGGGCGTGCCGCCCGCCTTCACCTTCGTCTTGACTCGCATCCGATCACCTCCTTCCCTATCTCACCGTGGAGCCAGCCCGGAGGAGCCCGGCGTCTCGACCGGCAGGAACTCCTGAATATAGTGGTGCGCGTGGAAGACCGTCACGAGCTTCTCGATCGCGAGCACCGCGGCGATGATCGGAACCGTGCTCAAGGACTCCGCATCGCCCCCGAAGATGCCGAAGAGGAGGATGAGGATCAGGAACGTTTCCGTGAAGGCATCCAGGATCCCCAGGACCGGATGACCGGTGTAGAAGTAGCCGCCGCCCGGGGCGACGAGCGACCAGAACCGGGCCCGGCCCTGGTTCTTGAACTCCCGGCCGCACGCGGCGCACTGGTAGACCTCGGTCTGCAGGGGCTTGGCGCAGCGGCCGCAGAGGAAGCGGCGGCCCGTGTGCGCCGACGGCGTGGCGCCCCGGCTGACCTGGGGGAGGAGCGCGGCGAGCTTCGCGCCCCCCTTCCCCATGAGGGTGAACTGCTCCTTCCTGCCGTCGCGGTAGGTGACCTTGAGCTTCTTGCCCAGCGCGCCGCTCACCTCCAGGCTGGCGACGTCGCCATAGCGGATCTCCGAGAACGAGCCCCGGGGGCGCTGGTTCGCTTTCAGCGCCGTGTGGAGGATCCGGTAGCTGGTCACGACCAGCAGGCAGCGCTTGAGGGTCGTGATGAGCCACCCCGTGGTCAGGTACTCGAGGACCGAGAAGGGAGAGACGCCCTCCGCCACGTAGAGGATCTCCTCGCCCGGCTCCAGGATCGGCTGCAGCGACGGCAGGACGAAGCCCAGGAGCTTGGTCTCCCTCTTCTCGATCGACTTGTTGTACTGCCCCTTCGCGTCGGAAAAGCAGATGGTGTTGTTCACGCGCACGGGCTCGGCCGCGCTCCGCAGGCTCGGGTTCATGGTCTCCCCTCCAGGTAAGGATCCTGGAGGGGATTGTATCTCACCAAGCCGGCGTCACTCGCCGCGGGGGTTCGGCTCCTCGCGGCCGTCGGGGTAGAGGCCGACCAGGCGTACGACCTTCCCGCCCGCGTCGCGCTCGAAGCGGATGCGGAAGTCGTCGAGATCGCCGACCAGGAAGCGGTCCTGGCCGACCGGCTGGAGCCGCATCCTGCGCCCCTTGCCGCGCTGGTACCAGAGCGCGCCCTCCTCCAGGGTGATGCTGCGCGGGCCGTAGGTGCCGGCGAAGACCTGCATCTCGCCGGCGGAGAGGGTGGCGGGCTTGCGGCGGTCCTCCATCACGCCGCGCACGAACTCCAGCGACGCCTTGTACTCGGGATCGGTGGCCTTCTCCGCCACGGCGGCGAGGGCGCGCGTGTGCGCCACCTCGAGCGCCTCCGGCGCCGGCACCTTGACGTCCGGCTCGACGCCGGTCCCCTCCCAGTTGGTGCCGCTGATCGGGTTGATCGCCCGCCCGAACGGCAGGCTCATGCCCAGGGGGTAGCCCTTGATCCGGTGGAAGTCGACCGGATGGGCGCCGCCGCCGGTGGTCTCGCCGACCAGGGTGGCGCGCTTCAGGTTCTTCAGGTTGTAGGTGAACTCCTCGGCGGCCGAGAAGGTGCGTCCGCTGGTGAGGACGAAGACCGGCACGTCGGGCATCCGCGTGCCGGGCACCCAGGCGTTCGTCCAGAACTGCTCCGTGCGGTCGCCCTTGCGGATGTAGAAGCTGTTGAGGTGGGTCGGCTCGCCGGCCAGCAGGTAGCTGGTGAGGAGCTGGATCATGCTCGGGCTGCCGCCGCCGTTGTCGCGCAGGTCGAAGATCAGCGCGTCGCTGCCGGAGAGGAAGCCCATCGCCGCGATCGCTGTCGAGCCGCCGAGATCGGCCTGCGCGAAGCAGTCGAGCTTGAGGTAGCCGACGTTGCCGGCCAGCCGCTCGACCTTGCGGAAGCAGTAGTTGTCCCGGCGGAGCTGCTCCTCGAAGCGCGCCTGCTGCTCGGGGGTCGGGCCCGAATCCCCGCCGGGCGGGTCGGGGTTCCAATCCACGTGCAGGTGCAGGTCGTGGCTGACCGACCGCAGATCCTCGGTGAGCTGCTGCGCGAACGCGTCCATGGTCCCGAGGCGGTCGTAGGCGCCGCTCGCGAGCTGGCGCCGCACGTGCTCCTCCATCTTCTTCGCGGTCTCGGGGAAGACATAGATCTCGTTGAGCGCGGCCGAGATGTCGTCGATGATCGCGGCGCGGTCCTGCGCGGTGATCGCCGGGGGCGCCGGCGGCGCGGCCAGAGCCGGGACGGCGACGGCGAGGGCGAAGACGAAAAGGCGTTGGAAAAGCGGCGTTCTCAAGCGGACCTCCTGTTGTTGTGGGCCGGGAAATGTACGGTGTGACTCGAAAGAGGTTTCAGGCCGGCCCTCCGTATAAGACAGAAAAGGAGGGATCTTCATGAGGCGTGCCCTGTGGTTGTTTGCGGCTCTGGTGCTCGCGGCGGCTCTTTTCCTGTTTTTCCATCGCTCCGGGCCGCCGGGGCAGATGGTGGACGTCGGCGGATTCCGGCTCCACCTCGTCTGCGAGGGGGAGGGGAGCCCGGCCGTGATCCTGGAGGCGGGGGCCGCGGATGCGTGGCTCACCTGGCACGAGATCCAACCCGAGCTGGCCCGGGTCACCCGGGTCTGCTCCTACGACCGGGCGGGGATCGGCTACAGCGATCCCGGCCCCCGGCCGCGCAGCCGGCGCCGGGCGGTCGAGGAGCTGCGCACTCTCCTGGCCCGTGCCGGGGTGCCTCCTCCCTACGTCCTGGTCGGTCACTCCTTCGGAGGATCGAGCGCGAGGCTCTATGCGCTCCTGCATCCGGACGAGGTCGCGGGGCTGGTGCTCGTCGAGTCGTCCCACGAGGACCACTGGGTGCGAGCTCCGCGCGATTTCTGGCAGCGACATCTGGACCAGCTCAAGGAGGAGCGCCTGGACGCCGAGAAGGCCGAGCGTGGCGAGCCCATGCCGGCGATCCTGGCCGTCCCGGGGCTCTCCTGGCGGGAGCGCCGGCGGCTCCGCGCCGTGGCCCGGCGCCCGGCCTGGTACCGGGCGAGCTTCGACGAGTCGCTGATCGCGGACGCGAGCCGCGCGGAGTTCGCAGGTCTCCCCCGCATGCTCGATGTTCCCCTGGTCGTGCTCTCCGCCGGCCGGCGGGTGCGCCCCGAGTGGAGATCCCCGGAGCTGCACGAGCGCTGGGTAAGGATCGCGGGGGAGCTCCAGGCCGACCTCGCCTCCCGCTCGCCCCGCTCGCGGCACGTCGTGGTCCCGGACGCCGGGCACTCCCTGCATTGGGATCGGCCCGACGTGGTCGTCCGGGAAGTCCGGGAGCTCGTCCGCAAAGCCCGGGGCTTCTAGTACGTTGTCAACCTAGAATTGGCAGGGCGCGCTTTCCCTGGGTGCGCTGGCGTCCTCGCCGGCCTGTCCGGATAAATTGGCGGAACGCCGGCAATTGTGGTCCTCCTGCAAGAAGGCCGGGCCTTCGGCCCAGTATCTTGAGGATGCCGGCGGGACGCCAGCGGTCCCAGGGAAAGCGCGTCACGCGTAGGGTATTGGCGATCCAGCAATTCAGACGTGACGGAGCACTAGTCGCCTTCCCGCGTCAACGTGAAGGGCGGCACCCCCGGCTCCACCAGCGTGCAGGCGGTCGCCCGGCCTTCCGTGATCTGGAAGTCGAAGAAGTAGCCGGGCAGACCCTCGATCCGGAAGCGGGTGGGCGAGGTCGCCACCAGCATGAAGGGGCGCTGCCCGTCCGCGACGGACCGCAGGTGAGGGCCCAGGGTCTCGATCCTCATCTCGTACCCGCTCTCCCGGTCCTTGTAGGTCCCGGCGAGGCGGGCGAGCTGGTCGGCCGGCAGCTCCACGTCTGCGTCCCGCTTCAGCGCGAACTCCGGCCGTTTCATCCGCTTCAGGCAGGAGGTGTCGAGCCCCTTCTCCGTGCCCGTCTCGACGAACCTGGCGATCAGGTCGTAGACGCAGTCCGTGCCCTCGATCCCTTCGAAATCATGCCCGCCGGCCGGCACCACGACGCGGAGGTGGTTCTTCAGCGTCCGGGCGGCGCGCTCGGCGTTGGCGGGCGGAGTGGCGGGGTCGAGCTCGCCCGAGACCAGGAGCACCGGCACGTCGGAGGTGACCGGGTCGAGGAACTCGCGCCCGAGGCGGGGCGCGGGCCATTGCGCACAGGCCGCCTGCTGCGCGCGGATGCGGAAGTCGCCGAGGAAGCTGCCCTGGACCGCGGCCGGGATCTCCTCTTCGCGGATGAAGGCGATGTCCTCCGAGCAGGTGAGGGCGAGGGTGTAACCCATGGCGGCCGAGTTCAGGTTGCCGGCGTAGAAGCGGGCGGTCTCGACGAGAGGCTTCCAGTTTCCCTGCGCGGCCAGATGGACCTCCAGGGGGAGGAGCGCGGCCGACGAGGGGGCGTAGAGCATGTAGCGCAGGGTCTGCGCCAGCCCGGTCCGCGTCAGCCGGACCTCGACCGGCTTGCCCGTGTCGCCGTCCGTCATCGCGACCTTCACCGGCTCCTTCTCGGCCTGCCGGAGCACGGCGGCGACGTCGTCCCGCAGCTTCGGGAAGGCGGCGTTGCAGGCAGGGTCGCTCGCGCATTCGGCGATCAGGCCGTCCAAGGCCTGCTGCGTGTTGCGGGCCATGCCGAAGGCGCCGCGCTCGTCCGGGGGCCATACCCCCCAGAGGACCGCCGTGCGCACCCGGTCCGGATGGCGGCGCAGGTAGATCAGGACCGACCGGCTGCCGCCGGAGATCCCCATCAGGTTGACCTTGTCGTAGCCGAGCGCGGCCCGCACCTCGTCGACGTCGTCGACGCTGGCGTCGTTGGTGTACTGGGTGAGGTCGGCGGTCTTCCCCAGGCGCTCGGCGCAGGCCTTCACCTGCTCCGGCGGCATGTAGTCCTCCATCAACCGGTTCCGTACCTCGTTGCCCTGCAGCTCGGGACAGAAGAGGCCGGCCGATCCGCCGGTGCCGCGGAAGTCCACCAGCAGGAAGTCCCGCCGCTGGCGGACGGCCGCGAGCTCCTGGGCGATCCGGGTGACGCCGGCCATCACGGACGAGTTTCCCGGCCCGCCGGTGAAGTGGACGAAGGGATCGGGGAGCCGGTCGGGTCCCAGGGCCGGCAGCACGACCACGCGCAGCGGGATCTTCCGGCCGGACTTCGCCGCTCGGTTCTCCCAGACCTCGTAGGTGCCGCAACGGGCCTCCGGCGGCAGGCCGGGGGTGGTACAGGGCTTCAGCTCCAGCTTCGGGGCCGGCGCCGCGGCCTCCCCTCCCCGGATCAGCCCGGGGATGCAGAGCCAGGTCAGAACCGCCAGGATCGGTGCGCGTCTCATGCCGGCATTATGCCTCTCCCGAGCTGCCTACTTGCTCTGCGCGGCCTCGATCTGGGGTACGAGGATGTCCCGCACATAAGACCAATCCGGCTGCAGGCGGAGAGCCGCCTGTGCCTCTTCCCTGGCCGAGGTCAAGTCCGACTGTTGCAGGTGCGCAAAGGCGAGGGACATCATCGCTTCCGGCTTGCCCCAGTCGGGCAGCGGCGAGCCCGCATCGCTCGTGGCCTGGCTGACCTCGTCCATCCTGCGGTAGAGCTCGATGGCACCCTTCAGGTTGCCTCCCTTGTCGGGTGGAAGGACCAGGAGCGGAACCGCCTTCACCCACAGCACGCGCGGATTGTCCGGCTCCAGGTCCGTTGCCCGGGCCAACAAGCTCCAGAATTTCTTGATGCGCTCCGGCGTTTCGGCGGGATTGTTCCTCATGTCGAAAGCCCCCAGCCAGCCGTTCACGCCCGCTGCCGCGGCATAGCCGTCGGCGAAGTCCTCCTGCAGGCGGATCGAGGCCTCGAAGCTCGCGGCGGCCCTCTCCAGGTTCGCGATGAGGTCCGGAACGCTCATCCCCTGATTGGCCCCGTTGATGGCGATGCGCCAGCTCGCGAACCCCGCCCAGTAGTGTGCCAGGTATCCCAGCGCGGGATCGCCGGCCAGCGGCAGCACCTCCTCGCGCAAGCGGGCCAGCTCCGCGAGGTCCCCGCGGTAGTCGGCGGACATCAGCTTTGGCTTGGCCGTCACGAGACGGTGGTCGGGAGTCGGCGGCGGGTGAACACAGGCTCCCAGCAGCATCAGACAGGCGGCCATCGAGAGAATTCTCATCATTCGTCCTCCTTTGCCACCGACTTTCCCGCGCGGCGGGGCACGGCTCAAGGTCGGATCGGCGAAGCGGCCGGGAGCGCCGCCGAACGGGCCAACGGAGGGGTTGAACGGCACTCAGTGGATGAGACGCCGCAGCAGCTCGGAGGCCGAACGGCTCGCCACGATCTCTTTTCCGTCGCGCAGCTTGATCAGCAGGCGCCGGGCGTCGAAAGGCCGCAGGTGCTCGATCGCCTCGAGGTTGACGATGTGCGAGCGATGGACCTGGACGAAGAGCTCGGGGTCCAGGCGCGACGCCAGCTCGCCGAGGCTCATGTGGAGCAGGTGGCTGCCGGTCTCGCAGTGCACCTCCACATAATCGCCGCTCGCCTGGATGTGCCGGACGGTGCGGACGTCGATCGGCACGATCGCGTCCCGCGTGCGGGCGAACAGCAGGCGCAAGGGGGATCCGAAGGCGGCGCGGGCGCGCTCCGCCGCCGGCACCGCGGCCGTCGAAAGGGGCGCGAGATGGCGGCGCACCCGTTCGAGCATGGTATGGAAGCGCTGCCGGCCGAACGGCTTGAGCAGGTAATCGAGCGCTCCGATTTCGAAGGCGGCCAGCGCGAAACGATCGTAGGCGGTGGTGAACACGATCTCGGGCCGGTGGCGGATGCGCTCGACCACTTGCAGGCCGGAGAGCTCTGGAAGCTCGACGTCCAGAAACACCAGGTCCGGCTCGAGCCGGTCGATGAGCCGCACCGCCTCGGCGCCGTCGCCCGCTTCCCCGACCAGGGCAAGCCATTCGACCTCGGCCGAATACTCGCGCAGGCTTTGCCGCGCGTGGGGCTCGTCCTCGACCAGCACGGCCCGCACCACGCTCATGTCTCCTCCTGGACCGGGAGCTCGAGGACGGCGCGGGTCCCACCCACCCCGCCGGACGCAGGGTGCAGGCTCAGGCTCGCCTGCCCGCCGTAGAGCGCGGCCAGGCGCTCCTGGAGAAGCCGCAGGCCGAGCCTCTGGCTCTCGGCGGGCGGCTGCGCGGAGGCTCCGGGTCCCTCGTCCTCCACCTGGATTCGCAACCGGCCGTCCCCCTGCTGCGCGCTGACCGCCAGGCGCCCGCCTTCGGCGCGAGGAGCGATGGCATGCCGGATCGCGTTCTCGACCAGGGTCTGCAGGGCGAAGCTCGGCACGAGGCAGTCCAGCGTGGTCTCCGCGGCTTCGAAGCTCACCCGCAGCCGATCGCCGAGCCGCAGCCGTTCGAGGTCGAGATAACTCTGGACGAACGACCACTCGTCGCGCAGCTTCACCTCGTCCAGGCCCTCGCGCTGGATGCGGAGGCTGTAGCGCAGGAGGTCGCCCAGCCGCTCCAGCGCCGTCTCCGCGAGCGCGGGATCGCGCCGCACCAGGCCGATCAGAGCATGGAACGTGTTGAGGATGAAGTGGGGGTTGAGCTGGCTCCGCAGCGCTTCGAGCTCCGCCCGCGCGCGCAGGGTCTCCGCGCGGGCCGCCCGCGCCGCCTGCTCGCGGCTCGCCGCGGCGTTGTGCCACGCATAGGCAAGGCCCGCGAGCGTGCAATAGATCAGGAGCCCGTTCAGGGTCCTGAACGGCAGGATGCGCAAGTTGATTTGCGTGCAGCAGGATCCCGTGAACAGAAGCTCGTCGAGAGCCACCAGCGCCATCCAGCCGGCGCTGGAGGCGAAGAGGAAAACGATCAGCAGCCCGGCATGCGTCGCCAGGGAGCGCGCCTGGCGGCTCTCGGGCCATGGCAGCCGCCGTGGAAGCCGCAGGACCAGCAGCCCGAGCAGGGCATCGGGCAGCACGTTCGCGAGAGCGTTGCGGAAGGCGTATCCCAGCGGGACGCTGCCGCCGATGAAGGCGGCCACATAGATGGTCAGGACGAGCAGCCATGCAGCGGCATACGCCCAGCGTCCGCGAGTCGAAGATCCGGACATGACGCGCTGATGATACTTTGCAGCCCGCCGGGCCGGCACGGGAATTCCGGTCTCCCCTCGCGGGGTTGCCTTTTCCATGTCGATCCGATCCGTCAAGACCCTTTCCCAATCCGTTCCGACGACCGAGGGCGCCGGCGTCCGACTGCGGCGCGCATTCGGCTTCGGAGAGACCGGGGACTTCGATCCCTTCCTGCTTCTCGACGACTTCCGCAACGACCGGCCGGAGGACTACCGGGCCGGCTTTCCCTGGCACCCGCACCGCGGCATCGAGACGATCACCTACGTGCTCGCGGGCACCGTGGACCACGGCGACAGCCTCGGCAACCAGGGCTCGCTCGACGGTGGCGACGTGCAGTGGATGACGGCCGGGCGCGGCATCATCCACCAGGAGATGCCGAAGGGCGACGCGCAGGGCCGCATGCACGGCTTCCAGCTCTGGGCGAACCTCCCGTCCGCGCTCAAGATGACCGCGCCGCGCTACCAGGACGTCCATGCCGCCGACATCCCGGAGGTGATCGACGACGACGGCACGAAAGCGCGCGTCATCTGCGGCAGCTTCTGGGGAGTCACCGGGCCGGTCGACGGCATCGCGGCCGAGCCGCGCTATCTCGACATCTCGGTGCCGCCGGGCCAGCGCAAGTCGCTGCCGGTCGAGACCACGCGCCACGCCTTCGCCTACGTCTTCGCGGGCTCGGGCAGCTTCGCCAACGCCTCGTCGCCCCGCGGCGTCCTCCACGAGGCCGTGGACGGCACCGAGACCCTGGCCTGGGAGCCTGCCGGCGACCGCTCGCTGGTCGTCTTCGACCGCGGCGACGAGGTCGTGGTGCGGGCGGGCGAGAACGGCATCCGTTTCCTGCTCGTCTCCGGAAAGCCGCTCGCGGAGCCCGTCGCCTGGTACGGCCCGATCGTCATGAACACCGGCGCCGAGATCGAAAAGGCGCTCGCCGAGCTGCGCGACGGGACGTTCCTGCGCGCCTGATCTCCTCCTGCGCAGGAAGGCTCTGCCGCTTGTCTCGGCACCCGGGGCGGGGGTAGGATTCCAGAATGCCGAGCATCAGTCTCAAAGCGCATTACGATGGCAGGGCGATCCACCTCGACGAGCCCTTCGACCTGCCGGAAGGTGCCCAGTTGATCGTCACCGTGCTGGAGGCAGCACGGCCCGAGAAGGAGAAAGCCGGGTGGATCGACCTCAGTGCCCGCGGGCTGGCACGCGCCTACGGGGACTCTGAGCCCGAGTATTCGGTCGCCGACGTTCTCCCATGAGAGAGGGCGACGTCCTGCTGGCATCCTTGGCCCAGGGAGACGGCGCTGTCAAAGACCGGCCTGTCCTGTTCCTGTTGAGAATGCCGCCGTTCCAGGACTTTCTCGTCTGCGGTGTCAGCACCCAGGTCCAGCAGGCCGTGCCGGATTTCGACGAGACGATTGGGCTCGCTGACCCTGACTTCCGGACGAGCGGCCTCAAGGCGGAGTCGCTGATTCGGCTCGGCTATCTCGCCGTCCTTCCACGCTCGGAGTTC
>JBJMGZ010000629.1:0-2648 GCA_045807605.1 Thermoanaerobaculia bacterium
GGCGTTCTTGTCCTCGATGAAGTCGCCGAGGTGCGAATCCTCCTCTTCGCCGATCGGCGTCTCGAGCGAGATCGGCTCCTGGGCGATCTTCATGATCTTGCGCACCTTGGAGGCCGGCAGGTCCATGCGCTCGCCGATCTCCTCCGCCGTGGGCTCGCGGCCCAGCTCCTGCACCAGCGAGCGGCTGGTGCGGGTGAGCTTGTTGATGGTCTCGATCATGTGCACCGGGATGCGGATCGTCCGCGCCTGGTCGGCGATGGCGCGCGTGATCGCCTGCCGGATCCACCAGGTGGCATAGGTCGAGAACTTGTAGCCGCGCCGGTACTCGAACTTCTCCACCGCCTTCATGAGGCCGATGTTCCCCTCCTGGATCAGGTCGAGGAACTGCAGGCCGCGGTTGGTGTACTTCTTGGCGATCGAGACCACGAGGCGGAGGTTGGCCACGATCAGCTCCTCCTTGGCCCGCTCGCAGATCGCCTCGCCCTGGCGGATCTTGTTGATGGTGGCGGCGATCTCGGCGTGGGTGGTGCCGTAGCGCTCCTCGAGCTCGCGCAGGTTGCCGCGGTACTTCTCGATACGGCGGCGGTGCAGGGCCTTGAGCTCGTCGTTGGTCTCGCGCTTCAGGGCCGTCTGCGCCCGCTTGATGTCCTGCTCGAAGCGGGAGAACTGTCGGTCGATGTCCTTCAAGAAGTCGACCAGCCGGTTGCGGGTCTGGACGCTGAAGTCGATGGTGCGGATGTCCTTGGCGATCTTGGCGACCAGCCGGTCGATCTCGCGCTCGATCTCCAGGTACTTCTCGCCGTCGGGCTTGCTGCGCTTCTGGCGCTTGCGCAGCTCGTCGATCTCGCGGTCGTTGGCCGCGATCTGTTCGAAGATCTTGAGGTTCCCCTTGATGCGGTCGGCCGCCTTGGGGTCGAGCGGCTCGTCGGGATCGGCCGCCACCAGCTCGCGGAGGATCCGCTTGTCCTTGGTGGCCATCTCGTTGAGACGCAGGAGCTCGCGCAAGACCACGGGGTTCTCGCACAGCGCCTCATAGATCAGCCACTCGCCCTGCTCGATCCGCTGGGCGATCTCCACCTCACCCTCGCGGTCGAGGAGGGGGACCGTGCCCATCTCGCGCAGGTACATGCGCACCGGGTCGTTGGTCTTCTCGTGAGCGGCGAGACCGAATTCCGTCGTCTCGTCCTCTTTCTTGTCGAACTCGTTCGTGCTGGACTCGAAATCGTCGCGGTTCTGATAGCGCTCGGGCCGGTCGATGACGTCGACCCCGAACTCGGCGAACCGCAGGTAGATCTCATCCAACTCGTCGGGGAGGCTCACCACCTCCTCCGGCAGCATCTCGTAGATCTCGTCGTAAAGGAGGTAGCCCTTCTCCTTGCCCAGCTCGATGAGCTGCTTGACCGAGCTGTACTTCTCTTCGACGGGTGCTAGACTGGAAATCGCCAATTTTTTACTCTCCTCTCAGCTCCGACCGGGATCAAGACGAAAAAGGGCTCAACCAAGCCCATGGTTCGCTCCTTGCCGGGACCCCCGATGCAGGCTGCGGCTCAACCGTGTCTTCTCGTCCACGAGGCGGTCGCGGAGCGCATGATCCCCCTTGCGCTGCGCCTCGTTGATTTCTCCATGCAATTCTTTGATCCGCTGCCGCCGCCAGCGGTCGGTCAGCTTGTCGAGGGACTCCAGAAGCCCGATTCTTCCGGACGCAACCTCCCTTTCTAGCATGATTTTCGCTAGCCGGGCAACTGTCCGCTCGTGCTCCCCCAGCCTGGACTTCAGCATCTGGAAGTCCGGGGGACGACTGGCTCCTGCATATAGAGCGCAGAAGGCCTCGTAAATATTCCTGCATTCGATGTCGAGGAAGACCCCGGGCGGCGGCAGTTCCTCCACCGGCGGGATCTGGGAGCGCACCTCTTCCTGGAGCAGGAGGTCGAGCACCTGCTCCTCCAGGCTGCGGATCAGGCTGGGGCTGCTGGCCGGCGCCGGCGACGGGCCTTCCTGAGGTCCCGCCTGCGGCCCGGCGGCGCCTGCCGGGGCGGGCCTGTCGGCGCCGCCGCCCACCCGGCGGGCCAGCATCTCGACCGGGATCTCCAGCCGGTTGGCGGCGAGACGGCTGTAGCTGTAGCGCAGGATCGCGTCCGGAATCGGCCGCAGCAGCTCGCCGACGTCGTTGGCGGCCTTGGCCTGGGCGCGCGGATCGCGGGAGGCGGCGTCGGGGATCAGGCGGTCGAGCTCGGCGGTGACCGCGTCCTCCGCCCCCACGATCGCCGCGCGGACCGCCTCCTCCCCGGCCTCCAGGCGCAGGGAGTCCGGATCGTGCGAGCCGGGGAAGCGCGCCCGCCGCACCCCCAGCCCCTCGGCCAGCAGCAGCGGCAGGGCGCGGCGGAAGGCGTTCTCCCCCGCGCTGTCGCCGTCATACGCGACCACCACCCCCTCCGTGTAGCGCGCCAGGAGCTTGGTCTGCTCCGGGGTGAGGGCGGGGCCCATGCCCGCCACCGCCCCCTCCAGGCCGCAGGCCACGGTGCCGATGACGTCGAAGTACCCCTCGCAGAGGACCGCCTGGCCGCTCTCCCGGATCTCCCGCTTGGCGAGGTGCAGCCCGTAGAGCAGCGTGCCCTTGTGGAAGCGGTCGGTCTCGCTGGTGTTGACGT
>JBJMGZ010000630.1:0-9777 GCA_045807605.1 Thermoanaerobaculia bacterium
CAGCAATTCAGACCTAACAGAGCACTAGGCCCGGCGCCGCTTGCGGGGCGCCTCGGGCAGCACCTGCCGCAGGTACCTGCCGGTGTAGCTCTCGGACACCGAGGCCACGTGCTCGGGCGTGCCTTCGGCCACCAGGCTGCCTCCTCCCCCTCCGCCCTCGGGACCGAGGTCGATCACCCAGTCGGCGGTCTTGATGACGTCGAGGTTGTGCTCGATCACCACCACCGTGTTGCCCAGCTCGACCAGGCGGTGCAGGAGCTTTAGGAGCTTGCCCACGTCGTCGAAGTGGAGACCGGTCGTGGGCTCGTCCAGGAGGTAGAGCGTGCGGCCCGTCTGGCGCTTGCAGAGCTCGCGGGAGAGCTTCACGCGCTGCGCTTCGCCGCCGGAGAGCGTCGTGGCCGGCTGGCCCAGGCGGATGTAGCCCAGGCCGACCTCGCAGAGCGTCTCCAGGATGCGCGAGACCGCCGGGATGTTCTGGAACATCTCCTGCGCCTGCTCCACCGGCAGGTCCAGGATCTCCGCGATGTTCAGCCCCTTGTAGCGCACGGCGAGCGTCTCGCGGTCGTAGCGCTTGCCGCCGCAGACCTCGCAGGTCACGTAGATGTCGGGCAGGAAGTGCATCTCGATCTTGATCTGCCCGTCGCCCTTGCAGGCCTCGCAGCGGCCGCCCGGCACGTTGAAGCTGAAGCGGCCCGGACGGTAGCCGCGCATCCGCGCCTCGGTCGTCATGGCCATCAGGTTGCGGATCGGGTTGAACACGTTCGTGTAGGTCGCCGGGTTCGAGCGCGGTGTTCTTCCAATGGGGCTCTGGTCGATCGCGATCACCTTGTCGAGCTGGTCGAGGCCGCTGATCCTCGCGTGCTCGCCGGGCCTGTCCGACGCCCGGTAGAAATACCGCGCCAGCGCCTTGTAGAGGATCTCGTTGACCAGCGTGCTCTTGCCCGAGCCCGAGACGCCGGTGACGACCGTGAAAGCTCCCACGGGGAACTCGACGTCCAGGTCGCGCAGGTTGTTGTGCTTCGCGCCGTGGATGATCAGCGGCTTGCCCCGGCCCTCGCGCCGCTGTTGCGGCACCGGCACCTCCAGCTTTCCCATCAGGTACTGGCCGGTCAGCGACTTCGGGTTCTTCATGACCTGCTGCGGCGTGCCCTGCGCCACCACCTCGCCGCCGTGCACGCCGGCGCCGGGGCCGAGGTCGATCACCCAGTCCGCCTCGCGGATCGTCTCCTCGTCGTGCTCCACCACCAGGACGGAATTGCCCAGATCGCGCATCCCCTTGAGCGTGGCGAGGAGGCGCGCATTGTCGCGCTGATGGAGGCCGATCGAGGGCTCGTCGAGCACGTAGAGCACGCCCATGAGCTTGCTGCCGATCTGCGTCGCGAGCCGGATGCGCTGGCTCTCGCCGCCCGAGAGCGTGGCGGACGAGCGGTCGAGCGTGAGATAGCCGACGCCCACGTCGTCGAGGAAGCTCAGGCGGTCCGAGATCTCCTGCACCACCTTCTCGGCGATGGCGCGCTCGCGCTTGTCGAGGGCGAGCGCGCCCACCCAGGCGCGCAGGTCGGAGACGGGCTGGCTCGACAGCTCGTCGATCGCCTTGTCCTTGACCGTCACGGCCAGGGCCTCGGGCCGCAGTCGGCGGCCGTTGCAGGCCAGGCAGGGGTGGATCGACATGTACTTCTCGATCTCGGCGCGGATCGCCGGCGAGTCGGTCTCCTTGTGGCGCCGCTCGAGCATGGGGATCACCCCCTCGTACTTGCCGGTCCAGGAGTAGCTCGACTTCTTGCCGGTCAGGCTGAAGGAGAGCTCCTTGTCGCCCGAGCCGTGCAGGATGATCCGCTTGGCCTCGGCCGGCAGCCGCTTCCACGGCGTCGAGAGCGAGAAGCCCATGGCCCTGGAGATCGTCTCGACCATCTTCATGCGCCAGGACTTCGAGCCCTCGGGCCACGGCGCCACGGCGCCGGCGTCGATGCCGCGCTCGGGATCGGGCACGATCTTGTCGGGATCGACGCCCATCAGCGTGCCGAGGCCTGAGCAGATCGGGCAGGCGCCGTAGGGGCTGTTGAACGAGAACAGCCGCGGCGTGATCTCGGTCAGGCTCGTGCCGCATTCGACGCACGAGTAGCTCTGGGAGAGCGTCTCCTCGGCAGCCCCTTCGGGAGCGAGCACCACCAGGCCGCCGCTGACCTTGAGCGCGGTCTCGATCGAATCGGAGAGCCGCTTCTCGATCCCGGGCTTGACCACGATGCGGTCGATGACGATGTCGATCGAGTGCTTCTTCTGCTTGTCGAGCACCGGCGGCTCGCCCGTGAGCTCGACGAGCTTGCCGTCGATGCGGGCGCGCAGGAACCCTTCGCGGGCCATCTGCGCGAGCTGCTTCCGGTACTCGCCCTTCTTGCCGCGCACGTAGGGAGCGTAAAGCACGAGGCGGGTGCCCTCGGGCAGATCGAGGACGCGGTCCACCATCTGCTGCACGGTCTGCGGCCGGATGGTCTGGCCGCAGGTGGGGCAGTGCGGGATGCCGACCGAGGCGTAGAGGAGCCGCAGGTAGTCGTGGATCTCGGTCACCGTGCCCACGGTCGAGCGCGGGTTCTTGGAGACCGACTTCTGCTCGATCGAGATGGCGGGCGACAGGCCGTCGATCGAGTCCACGTCCGGCTTCTCCATCTGCTGGAGGAACTGCCGGGCGTAGGAGGAGAGCGACTCCACGTAACGCCGTTGACCCTCGGCGAACAGCGTGTCGAAAGCCAGCGACGATTTGCCGGAGCCGGAGACGCCGGTGATGACCACGAGCCGGTTGCGGGGGATCTCCAGGGTGACGTTCTTGAGGTTGTGCTCGCGCGCACCGCGGACGTAGATCGATTCCATAGGGGGCGTAATCCTAGCAGAAGATGGACAAGCAAAGCCCCTTCGCGAGGTTCTCGATGTCGGGAACTGTTTGAGGGGACCGCAGCCCCCCAAAGGAGGCTGCGGAGGTTACAACCCGGAGAATGGGATCAATAATCCACGTAGCCTTCGCGCACCCGCACCTTCACGCCCCCGCGCTTCACGTCGACGTTGATCTTGTGCCAGCGGCCGTCCTTCTTGAAGTCGGTCGGGTAGTAGCCGATCACGTACTGCTCGCGCATCTCCTTCATGATGCTCGCGAAGGCGTGCTCCAGCTCGCCGATGCGCTCGATGCCGAGGATGCGGCCGCCGCTCTCCTCCACCGTCTTCTTGAGCGTCCGGTACTGCTGGTCGTTGCCGAGGTGATCGCGCCAGGCCGAGTTGAACGACTTCTCCTTGGCGTGCGAATCGAGCTGGATCCAGTAGATCAGCGACTGGCTCGTGCGCGCCTTCCACAGGACCTCCTCGATCGGCAGCACGCTGTGCACGTCGAAGCCGTCCGAGAGCAGGATGATGGCGCGCCGGCCGAGGCGGGCGTCGAGCATCTTGAGCGACATGTAGAGGAAGTCGTTGACCGAGGTGCCGCCGACGGCCTCGGTCTCGGCCAGGGCCTGCTCCAGCTCGCCGCGATCCTGGGTGAACGGGGTGACGCGCAGGAGCCGGTCGGAGAACATCAGCAGGCTCGCCTCGTCGTCCGGCCGCATGCCGCCCAGGAAGACGCTCGCGCCGCGGCGCGCGGCTTCCAGACGCTCGCCCTGCATGCTCTCGCTGGTGTCCAGGAGCAGCACCGCGGTGATCGGCACCTCGCCCTTGCCGAAGGTCACGATCTCCTGCGGCTTGCCGTTGTCGAGGACGCGGAAGTCGCCCTGCTCCAGGTCGAGGATGCGCGCCGAATCGGCCGCGCCGCTCCTGGTGACCGTGATGAAGAGCTGCTGGAGGCGGACCTCCATCTGCTCGTCGATGCGGATCGCGTCCGTGGCCACCGTGTGGGTGCCGGTCGAGCCCGAGGCGCCATAGGCCACGACCTTGAACTCGCGGGCGCTGTTGTCGTCGCCCACGTCGATCTTCGTGCGGAACGGCGGCTGCGTGAGCACGGCCCGGCGCACGCCGTTGACGAAGATCTCGACGCGGGTGACCGGCTCGTCCGCGGACATCAGCACCGACACCTCGACCTCGCCGAAGATCGGCTGGTCGGGCGTCGGGGACTGGATGCGCGGCTGCACAGCGGCCTGCGCCGCCGAGGCAACAAGCAAGAGAACAAGAAGGAAATGTAGAGACGCCCCGTGGGGCGTCTCCGACGCGGGCCTAGGCATTCTCATCGGCCGCCCTCCCCGCCCGCGGCCGGCGTGCCCAGGGCCTGGGCGAGCACGGAGAGGCGGGAGCGCGAGTTGTCCTCGAGGATGCTGCGCGCCTCCAGGAAGGTCTCCGGCCGGACGCTGTTGTAGAGCAGCCGCTCATTGTCGGCGGAAACACCGCCGGAGCCGGCGGGCAGCTCCACGATCTTCTGCAGGAGGGTCTTGGCCTCGCCGAAGCTGCCGCGGCGGTCGAGCACCGAGGCGAGCTCCAGGTGGAGCCGCACATGGTCCGGATAGCGGCCGAGGCCGTTGCGCAGGACCTTCTCGGCGTCGGCCCAGTCCTCGCCCTCGGCGTACAGGCGGGACAGCTCCTGGTAGACGAGCGGCCCGACCCAGCCGGCGTCCTTGGCCGCGGCCAGCTCGTTGAGGATCTTCTTGGCCTCGACCGTCTCGCCCATGCGCTTGAGGTTCATGGCCAGGCGGAAGCGGGCCTCGGAGTGGTCGGGATCGAGCTTGAGCAGCTCGCGCAGCGCCTTGACGGCGCTCTCGGGCTGGGCGTTCTTCTCGTAGACCGTGGCCAGGGCGAGCCGGGCCGGGACGTTGCGGCCGTCGAGCTCCAGCGCCTGGTAGAAGAGCTCCGCGGCCGGGAGCTGCTGGGCGTGCTCCATCAGCATGCCGCCCAGGCTGGTCAGCACGCGGCTGGCGACCATGGCGGAGCCTTCGGAGCCGGACTGCTGGTTGTAGAGGATGGCGAGGTCGCGGGCCATCTGGCGGGCGTGGATCACGGCCAGGGGGGCCTGGCGGATGCCGCGCGACAGGAGGCGCGAGTAGGCCTCGTGGTGCAGCATGGCGATCGGCACGAGGACCTCCAGGCTGGTGGCCCCGAGCTCGTGGATCACCGCCTGCTCGGACTGGAGCAGCCGCTTGCGCGACTTGGGATCGCCGTCGGCGACCACGCCCTTCTCCAGCTCGATCAGGTCGTCCGGCGCCCGGTCGACCTCGCCCGCCACCCAGGAGGAGAGGATCTCCCGGTAGCGCGTCTGGATGCGATCGACCTGCTCGCGCTTCGACTCGCCGGCGCCGCCGCCCGAGGAGCTGTCGAGCACCTGCACCCCGGCCGAGCTCCAGGGGTCCTGCTGCGCCCAGCCCGCGGCGGTGGACATCGAGGCGAGCACCAAGGCCACGGCGGCCTTCCGACGTGAAATCCCGCGATCTGTCATCCCGTGGTCCCTCCGAGCAGCCCTGAAGCCATTAGACACTTAGAGTACCGCAGGCGACCATTTCGTGACAATCCAGGAGGGGAAGACACGGACGAACACGGACGGGTGGGGGCCCGCTCCGGCCCCCTCTCCCCCGCGCAGGCGGGGGAGAGGGTTGGGGAGAGGGGGGATGGGATCAACTGGATGGGATCAACCCCATTACTTGCGGCCCTTCTTGGGCTTCTTCGTCTTCACGTCCAGCGCCCAGAACAGGTTCCGGATCGCGGAGTGGGTCAGGATGCCGTCTCCCTCGACCACCGACTCGGCCGTGCTGGAGCTGGTCCCGAACAGGAAGGGATAGAGGTTCACCAGCGGGATCTCGCCGTCGAACTGGTCGTTGATCGCGCCGAGGAACAGGTTGGCGACGTAGGCGTAGCCGAAGGCGGTCGGATGGACGCCGTCATAGGAGAAGACGCCGCCGGTCAGGAAGTTCTCGGTGAAGGTGATGCCGCCGACGTTGAGGCCGTTGCTGGCGACGTCGCGGAAGGTCGAGTTCATGTCCACGAACGCGGCGCCCACCCGGGTGGCCTCGCTGCGGATGATGTTGTTGTAGGCGGCGATGCGGGCGGTGATCGTGGCGATCTCGGACGCGCTCAGGACCGCGGCGTCGGAGAGCGGCTGGCCGCTGCCGCCGAGCGCCACCGGGATGCCCTTGCCCTGGGCCAGCTCGGCCCGGGCGGTGAGCAGCACGCGGTCGCCGGGAGTCAACGGGCCGTTGGGGCCGATCAGGGGCACCACGTTGCCGTTCACGATCACCGGCTGGCTGGTGGCCGGGTTGACCACCACGAACGGGATCGTGACCACGAACGGGATGCCGGTGACCTCGGGGATGTTGGCGATGGCCATCTTGGCGCCGGCCGCGGTGACGGCGTTGACGATGGTCTTGAAGTCGGCCTCGAACTGGGCGACCGGCGTGACGGTGACGCCCTCGATCACCCGGCCCGAGAGGGCCGCGCCGAGCACGTCGTTGTTGCCGATCCACAGGGTGACGAAGGTCGGCTGCAGGGCGAGCGCCTGCTGCAGCTGCGTGCCCTTGCCGCGCAGGATCAGGTCGTGCAGGCCGCCGTTGTCGGTGACCGTGGCGACCACGTCATGGACGTCGGCGCCCGGCACGGCCAGGTTGTTGTAGGGACGGTTGAGAGTGAGGTTCAGGGGCTGGCCCGAGCCCGCCTTGGGCCCGATGGTGAGCGGCGACAGGCTCTTGAGCTCCAGCACCGCGGGGATGCCCGGATCGCTGACCAGCGGCTGCTCGAAGCCGGTGCTCAGGCCGGTGGCCTGGCGGTAGATCAGGAAGGGATAGCTGTTGAGCTGCGCCGTGCGGCCGAGGCCGCCGCTCATGAAGCCGGCGGTCAGGCTGTCGCCGATCGCCACGTACCGGGTGAAATTGGCATTGCCGGTGTCCACGGCGGCGGCCGGCACCGACGCCAGCGGCAGGATCAGGGCGAGCGCCAGGACGCCCGCGAGGGTCTTCAAGCGAAACATGGATGATTCTCCTCTCGTCTCACCAGTTCAGGGTGAAGGCCAGCAGGATCGCCTGCGTGTTGTAGTTGCCGAAGAACGCGCCCTCGCCGGGGAAGCTCTTGGCGCGGGTGCGCTCCTCGAAATCGAGGTACATGAGGGCGATGTCGTAGCCGATGCCGGGACCGGTGTGGCCGTAGCCGACGGTGATGCCGTTGCGGTCCGCGTCCGGCAGCAGCGGCGAGACCGACTCCTCGGGCTGCGGGCTCTCGTCGAAGACGTAGCCGAAGCGCCACTGGGTGCTCGGGCTCGCCGTCCAGCGCAGGCCGAGCCGGTAGTTGTTGGCGTCCTCCCACTGCTCGGGGATCTCGGCGTCGGGGAGCGAGTTGGTCGCGCCGCCCGTGAACTCGATCGGGACCGCGTCGAAGGTGCTCCAGCCGGTCCAGTTGAAGTCGGTCTCCAGAAGCAGGTTCTGGGTCAGGGCGAACGCCAGGCCCAGGCTCGCGGTGTCGGGGAACTCGATGTTGGTCTCGACCGGCAGCTCGCGCTCGAACGGGAGCTGGGCGCGGAGCGCGGCGTCGAGCTGCGCATTGCCGGTGGAGATCTGGGTCAGCCGGGCGTCGCCGTCGTAGTCGAGGTCGATCTTGCTGCGGTAGGAGAGGCCCCAGGAGAAGCTGTTGTTGACCTTGTGCAGGATGCCCACGTTGAAGCCGTAGGCCGTGCCGAAGTCGCTGTCCAGCTTCAACTTGCCGATGTCGACCACGCGCTGGGTGAAGGGGTTGACGGTGCCGATGTTGCGGTTGAGCTCGACGTCGCTGAAGCGCGCGACCGCGCCGATGCCGACGCCGAAATTGTCGGTGACCTGCCAGCCGATCGTGGGGTTGATGTCGAACGCCCGCAGCGCCGCCTTGGTGCTCAGGAAGCGGCCGGCGAACTGGTTCGGGTCCTCCCACGAGGTGGTCAGGCCGAACGGCGCGTTGATCCCCAGGCCGAACTTCAATCGCTCGCTGATCGGCTGGACCCAGTACAGGTGGGGCGGGAACTCGGACAGCTTCTCCTGGTCGGCATGGTAGCCCTCGCCCGGGAACGGGTTCGCGCCCTCGAGCTCGGCCTTGGTGCTGGTGATCCAGGTGAAGCCGGTGGAGACCTGCCGCTCGCTGACGAAGGCCAGGCCGCCGGCGTTGTGGAACAGCAGCGACGGGTCGTCGGCCTGCGCGGTGAACGCGCCCGCCATGCCCATCGCCTTGGCGCCCTGCTCGAAGATGCTGAAACCGGCCGCGTGCCCGGGGACTGCCGACAGAGCGCCGACGGCGGCGAGCGCCGCGGTGCCCAGGGCCTTCCCGATGAATCCTCCTCGCCTACGCATCCCTTTCTCCTCCTCTATGAGAGTGCTTCTTCGAATTGCGCTTCGAATTGCGGTTGCCTGTTGGGAAAACTGGAACGGGCATTCAAGAAGAGACGTTAGTCCCAAGCGGGTAGGGTGTCAACGTCCCTCCGGGTAGGGCTCGGATGGCCGGATCAACTGTTAGAGTAGGCCACGGAGGTGACGTCCATGTTCGAGCACGCGGTCCAGGAAGAGACCTTCCACAAGGTCAAGGAGTATCTCTCGGAGCTTTTCGAGGAGCCCTATCACGATCCGGAGAACGATCATTTCTACGTGCGCTACGGGACCACGGTCCTGGAGATCTCGGTCGAGCCCTACGGTCCCGAGGAGTCGGTGGTCACGATCATGTCCTACTGCGTCCAGGACGTGGAGATGGAGGACGACCTGCTGCTCGGCCTGCTGGAGCTGAACCACCAGCTCCTCTGCGGATCGTTCTCGGTGGTGGGCAGCGACATCTTCTTCGCCCACTCGCTGTTCGGCAGCAGCCTGGAGCCGCGCGACCTGCTGCGGGCGATCACCTCGGTCGCCACCCTGGCCGACGACTACGACGACCGGATCGTGGCGCGCTACGGCGGTCAGACCGCGCTCGAAAAGATCCAGGACACGGGCGGCTGGCGCAAGCGCGCCGGGGACACGATGTGATGGATGGAGACGGCTACCAGCGGCCGCCCTTGACGGCCGCTTCGACCTCGCGGTCGAGCTCCCGCTCCTTTTCCGCCTGCCGCTTGTCGTAGAGCTTCTTGCCCTGGGCCAGGGCGACCTCCACCTTGATCCAGTTGCCCTTGAGGTAGACCTCGAGCGGGACCACGGTCATGCCCTTGGTCAGGGTGCGGCCGAAGAAGCGCTCGATCTGCCGGCGCTTGAGCAGCAGCCGGCGGTCGCGATCCGGCAGGTGGTTCTCGCGGTTGCCATGGCTGTACGGGCTGATGTGGGCGCCCACGAGCCAGGCCTGGCCGTCGCGGAACTCGACGAAGCTGTCCTTGAGCTGCACCTTGCCCGTGCGCACCGCCTTGACCTCGGTGCCGGAGAGCGCGATGCCCGCCTCCTCGGTCTCCAGGACCTCGTAGTCGTGCCGCACGCGCCGGTTCGAGGCCAGCACGCGCTTGACCGGCTCCCTGGGCTTGGATGCGGCGACCGTCTTGGCCATGACCGCAGTCTATCGTAGAGACGCCCCGCGGGGCGTCTCGGGTGGGGGCAGGAACGCCGCATGGAGGAGACGCCCTGTGGAGGAGACGCCCCGCGGGGCGTCTCTACAGTGGGGCCACAGGCCACACGGGTGCCTCCGGTGCTATCTTTTTCTCTTGATGAGAACCCTCCTGGCCCTGCTCGGGCTTCTGGCCCTCGCTTCCCAGGCTCGCGCCGAGGCCGACATCAAGGACCTGCGCGCCACCCTGGACGGCGGGCGGGTCCTCGCCAGCTTCGCGCTGACCGGCGGCCTCGACCGCCGCCTGTCGCAACGCATCGACTCCGGCCTGCCCACCTCGATCGTCTACGAGAT
>JBJMGZ010000631.1:0-9373 GCA_045807605.1 Thermoanaerobaculia bacterium
AATTCGTCGAGGCTCAGCATGCCCCGCTCGCTCATCGGTTATTCCTCCGAGATGAACACGCTTTTCAGCTCGCTGTAGTGATCGAGGGCCGCGGGACCCAGCTCGCGCCCGACGCCGCTCCTCTTGACGCCGCCGAACGGCATCTCCAGGTGGACGCTCCAGCCCGTGTTGACCGAGATCACGCCGGTCTCGACCGCCCGCACCACGCGCAGCGCGCGGCCGATGTCGCGCGTCCAGACCGACCCGGAAAGGCCGTAGACCGTGGCGTTCGCGAGCCGGATCGCCTCTTCCTCGGTATCGAAGGGACGGATGGCCACGACCGGCCCGAAGATCTCCTCCTGCGCGATCACCATGCCGGGAGCCACGTCGCGGAAGACCGCCGGCTCGTAGAAGCTGCCATGGTGGAAGAGATCACTGTCGATCGCCCGGCCCCCCGTGCAGAGCTTCGCTCCCTGCTCGATCCCGCGACGCACGTAGCCGTCCACCCGGTCGCGATGCGCAGGGGAGATCAGCGAGCCGATCTGGGTCTTCTCGTCGAGGGGATCGCCGATCCGGAGCGCGCGCGTGTGCTCCACGAAACGCTCCACGACCTCTTCATAAATTGACCGCTCGACCAGGACCCGGCTGCGCGCGCAGCAGTCCTGGCCGGCATTGCCGAAGGAGCCGGAGATCGAGGCCCCGGCCTTTTCGAGATCGGCGTCCGCGAAGATCAGGCTGGCCGACTTGCCGCCCAGCTCCAGGGAGACGCGCTTGACGTCGCCGGCCGCCAGCCGCATCACCTCGCTGCCGACCTCGGTCGAGCCGGTGAAGGCGATCTTGCGCACGTCCGGATGGCGGGCGAGCGCCGATCCGGCCTCGCCGCCCGGTCCGGTCACGACGTTGAGCACCCCGGCGGGCAGCCCGGCTTCCGCGGCCAGCTCGGCCAGGCGCAGAGCGGTCAGCGGCGTGGCCGAGGCCGGCTTGACCACCACGGAGTTGCCCAGCGCCAGGGCGGGTGCGACCTTCCAGGTGGTGATGGCGAACGGGAAGTTCCAGGGCACGATGAGGCCGCAGACGCCGACCGGCTCGCGGAAGGTGAGCCCGGTGCCGGGCGCGCCGACCGGGAGCGTCTGCCCGCCGAAAGCGGGGACGAGGCCGGCGTAGTACTGGAAGCAGGCGGCTCCCATCTCGATCTCGCCGCGCGCCTCCTGGATGGGCTTGCCCACGTTCTGCGACTCCAGAGCGGCGAGCGCCCCGGCCTCGGCCCGGATGCGCTCGGCCAGCCGGAGCAACACCCGCGCCCGCTCCATCGCCGGAGCCCGGCGCCACTCCCCCTGCTCGAACGAGCGGCGGGCCACGGCGACCGCGGCCCCGACGTCCTCGGGTCCGCCCGCCGCGACCCGGGCGAGGACCTCGCCGGTCGCGGGATTGAGGACGGGGGTGGAACGGTCGGAGTGTTCGGAGCGGTCGGCCATGGAGGCCGATGATATCTCGTGAATCGGATCAGGGCTTCGGGAAGCGGACCACCTTGACGTCGCTCAAGGGGATCGAGACGGGACGGGAGCGCTCGCCCGGGTTGCGCGAGACGCCGGACAGGCTCTCTCCGACCCAGTTCCAGGAGGCCGAGCGGGCCTCGGTCGCCGTGCCCGTGATGAGCACGACCGGGTAGAAGAGGAGCTCGCCGGAGGTCGACTTGAGCTTCAGCGGCGCGTCACCGATCCGGATCTCCCGCAGCTGGGTGAGCTGCTTGATCTTCGGCTCCAGGGCGATCTCGAACCAGGCGATCTCCTCCGGCGTGGCCTCGAGCTTCTTCGTGAACAGGAGCGAGCTGGTCCGCGGAGAGGGGGCAACCTGCCGCAGCTCGAGCTTCACGACCTCGTTGCTCTGGGTGAGGACCTCCACCACGGTTCCTTTCACTTCGCGGGAATCGGCGAGGCGAGGAAGCAGAAAGGCGGCGAGCAGGAGGCAGGCGAGGGGCATACGGCGCATGTCGGCTTCGCCTCCAATATCAAAAGAGCCCGGCCGGGGAACGCCCGGCCGGGCCCGTTTGGATCAGAGCGAATTCAGGAACGTGATGAGCTGGTTCTTCTGAGTCGTGCTCAGGTTGATGTAGTTCTGGATGATCGGCTCGGACTCGTTCGTGTGGCGCAGGATGGCGTTGTTGCGCGTGACGTTCTCGTCGTCATGCATGAAGCGCAGGCGGGTGCGGAAGCCCCAGAGCGGCGGGGTGCGCAGCTTGTTGCGCGTGCTCGAGCCGCCGTTCTGGATGATGCCGTCGCCCGTGCCCACGTCGTGCAGCATGAAATCGCTGTACGGGTGGATGATCTTGTCGCCGAGCGCGGCCGGGACGATGAACTTGCCGCCGTTGAACGAGGTGCCCGCCGGAGCGGTCGTGGCGCTCGTCACGTGGCAGATGTTGCAGCCGATCGAGTTGAACAGGCTCGCACCGGTGATGGCGTCCGAGGTGGCGGCCAGGGCGGTGTCGCGCGGCGGCACCTTGGTGGAGCGCATGAAGCGGGCGAAGGCCTCGACGTCCGGACCGAACGGATTGGCCGCGGTCGCCGCGTCCTCGGGATCGGGGACCGTGTCAAAGGCCGCGACCGAGGCGCCGTAAGAGGTGTTCTCGGTGGCCTGGAGCGGGCTGGTGATGCCCATCTCGTTGAGGTAGGCGTCGGCCGAGAACGAGAGCAGGCTGGCGTGCTGGTTCTTCCAGCCGAAGCGGGCGATCCGCGTCGTCCCGGGGGACTCCAGCACCGGCACGTTGATGATCTGGCCCTTCATGCCGCTGGGCTGGGCCGCCTGGGTGTTGGTGAAGAAGGTGTTGGGGAGCGACTCGACGAAGCCGTCGCCGAGAATGTTGAGCGAGGCGCGGAAGGTCAGGACGTTGTCAGCGCCCCCCGCCCGCTCCTGGATCTTGGGGTTGATCGCGCGATCGTTGAACAGCGAGCCGCCCGGAGGATCCGAGTAGAAGAAGCCGTCGAACCGCGCTCCGCGCAGCTCGGTGACCTGGCTGGTGGCTCCGGTCACCGGGTTCTGATGGCACTCGCGGCAGGCCTGGGCGTTGTAGATCGGACCGAGCCCGTCGTCGATGACCTCGACCTCTTCGAAGCTTGCCAGGTCCAGGTCGAACTGCGCCTGGGACAGCACCCCGTTGGTCAGGTTGTCGAACCCTGCAGGCGCCTCCACCGCGGCATACACCAGCGGCGCTGCCAGAAGCAGCAGCAGAATCCCGTCCGTGATCAGGAGTCGATGCAGCCGCCCCTTGATCCTTCTCATCTTCCGTCTCCTCTCCCTCAACCGAGGGAAAAAAGGACCGCACGCCCGCGAACCTCCCGGAAACCACCCCAGGAGGTCGCCTGCCGGGCCGCGGTCCCGAATTCACGGGACGCACGGGACCAAAGACACCTCGGGCATTGGATTGTCCGAAGACGGAGCTCTTCAAGCAAAACCTGGAAGAATCAATCTGGCTCCTACTTAGACTGGTACAGGAGGGGGGCTGAAGCGAGCCGGTCCGGGCAAAGTTCGTGTCATCATCTTTTCCATGATCCGAACTGACGCCAGGGCGTGGGTCCTGGGGCTCGCCGGCATCCTCGGCGTTCTGGCCGGGTGCAGGAAGAGCGGGGTCCAGGACTGCCTCGGCCTGACCGAGACGCAGCGGTACGAGGAGGCGGTCCTGCGGTGCGAAGAGGTTTATGCCGCCGAGGGCAGTGCCGAGGCCGGAGTGGCGGCGGCCCGGGCGCACTACTTCCTCGGGCATCCCGACGAGGCCCTGGCTTGGAGAGACCGGCTGGCGAAGGCCGGCAAGGCCCGTCCCGGCATCGAGGCCCTGGCCGCGGCCGTCCACCAGCAGCGCGGGGAGATCGACGAAGCCGAGCGCGGCTACCGCCGGGACCTCGCGCTGTCCCGGGCCGCGGGCGATCACCGGCGCGTGGCGGACAATCTCTACCGCCTCTTCTACCTGACCTGGGGCCGCGCCAGCTACCGCGAGACCTATCTGCTGGCCAGCGAGGCTCTGCAGGAGGCCACCCAGGCGCAGAACCGGGACCTCCAGGCGCTCGCCGCGCAGGCGCTCTTCACCTCCCTGTTCGAAGTCGGGGACCTCCAGGGCGCGCGCAAGACCCTGGAGGCGGCCCGGGAGCTGATCGACGAGAAGGACCGCAGCGCCCAGGCGAGCTTCCTCAACAGCCTGGGCGCCGTGCTCGTCGCCGAGGGCCGGCTGGCGCTCGCCCGGCGGAGCTTCGAGCAGGCGCTGGACCTGGGGGCCGGATCGACGCCGGAGCTCCTCCGCGCCGTGCACCTGAATCTGACGGAGGTCCACCTCCTCCTGGGCGACGTCCAGGGGGCGGCTCACCGCCTGAGCCAGTACTCGAAGCACCTGGAGCCTGGCCAGCCCGTGCCTGCGTCCTTCTATTCCTACCGTGCCCGCGTCGCCCTCGCCCAAGGGCGTCCCGCGGACGCGGCCGAAGACCTCTCAAAAGCCCTGAGCCAGGATCCGGAGCCCGAATGGGCCTGGCAGCTGGAGTACCAGCAGGGTCTGGTCGCAGAGGCCCGCCGCGATCTTCCGGCAGCCGAGGCGGCCTACCGGAGCTCGATCGCGACCGTCGAGGAGATGAGACGGTCGCTCGCCTTCGACGAGCTCAAGACCTGGCTCCTGGACGAGAGGCGCCAGCCCTTCGAAGCCCTGTTTCGCCTGCAGGCCGGAAGCGGCCGGGCCGAAGAGGCCCTGGCCACGGCCGAGCATGCCCAGGCGAGGACCTTCCTCGACGCCTTCCTGTACGCCAGCTCCGCGGCCGCCGCTCCCACGCCCGGCTCCTCTCTCCAGCGGATCGAGGGCCTGGAGTCGTTGCTGCCGGCGATGAGCGAGTCGCCGGTGGCGGCCCTGCAACCCATCGATCGAGCCCTGACCTCTTTCGGCGACCGCCACGGCCTGGTCTACTTCGAAGCGGGGGACGCTCTCTGGCTCATCACGGTCGCCAGGGGGAGAGCCCGCCTCCACGAGCTGGCTCCGAAAGCCGAGGTCCGCCGCCTCGCAGACCGGTTCCTCGCTCACCCGGAGGACGCCCGTACGGCCGAGCGCCTCGGCGAGATCCTCCTGCCCCCGGGCTCGCTCCCGAAGCCGGGGCGGACCCTCCACTTGGTCGCCGACGGCCTGCTGGGAAACCTTCCCTTCGCCGCCCTGCGCCGGGAAGGCAGGTATCTGGTGGAGGACCACGCGCTCCTCTTCATCCCCAGCCTGAGCGCGTTGACGGCCCTGGAAGAGAACCGCCGCGAGTCTGCCGGACCGCCTCTCGTGCTGGCGGACCCGAAAGGCGACCTGCCGACGGCGGCCGCCGAAGGGCGGGAGGTGGCGAAGCTCCTGGGCGGCACCGCCCTGATCGGCCGCAAGGCGCTCTCCGGCGAGCTCAAAAGGGCATCCCGCGTCCGGGCTCTTCACCTGGCCGCTCACAGCGGTCTGGGAACGCGCGGCGCCTGGCTCCAGCTCGCCGACCGCCAGGTGGGAGCGAGCGAGATCGTGACCGGCCGGATCGGTCCCCGCCTCGTGGTGCTCGCGAGCTGCTCCTCGGGAGTCCGGCCGGGGCGGCAGATGTGGGGCTCTCTCGGCGCCGCCTTCCTGGCCGCGGGCAGCCACGCCGTCCTGGCCTCGCTGTGGTCCATCGAGGACGAGCGGGCACGCGAGCTCGTCCTGCGCTTCTACGCCGAAGGAGGGGTTTCCGATCCCGCCGGAGCGCTCGCCCGCGCCCAGCGTGTTGCGATTCGCCGGGGTCTGTCGCCCAATCATTGGGCCCCCTTCGTGGTCTTCGGGTCCGACCGGCCTCGGAACGAGGCCTTTCCAAGGAGGGATCTATGAACACTCGTTGGCTCGCAGGCGCACTTCTCTTCACCCTGGGCTTCGGCAGCGCCCTGCTGGTCAAGCTGCCGTCGGCCGCTGCCAGCTCCACGCAAGGGGTGGTGGAGGGCACCCTCAAGTACATCGACGGCGACGACGCTTTCCAACTGATCTATCCGCCGGGCGGGGGAAAGGACTACCTGGTCGTCGCGGCGCGGGATCCGGAGACCGTGCCGGCGGGCGAGCCGGTGGTCTCGTACCAGACCGGCGGAGCCCTGTTCTACAAGAAGGGCCTGCGCAGCTTGACGGTGCTCCGGCTCGAGCCCCTCATCGTCTGGAAGGACGACACCCTGCGCTGCGGCAACTTTCCGGTTCTCTGCGTCCTGCCGCCGCCACCGCCGCCGCCGATCCATCACAGCTACATGATCCTGAAATCAGCTTCCTGATCCATGCTGTCCCTCGTCCACGATTCGCAAGAGCTTCCACGGGCCGTCCCTCCCGATCCGGAGCGGACGGCCCTGGCCGCTCTCGACCGCAGGAGCCACGAGGAGGCCCTCGCCATCCTCATGCGGGAGTATGGCTCCGGCGTCTACCGCTACTGCCGGCAGATGGTGGGGGAGGACCTCGCGGAGGAGATGCAGCAGATGACGTTCGTCCAGGCTTACGAGGCGCTGCCGAAGTTCGCCCGGCGCTCGTCGCTGCGCACCTGGCTTTTCGGCATCGCCCGGCACCGCTGCCTCGACGCCGCGAAGATGACGCGCCGGCGGCGCCAGCGGTTCGGGCCGCTCGAAGACGCGCCCGACCTGCCTGTGCCCGAGGCGAGCGCCGAGGACCGCCTGGCGGAGCGCTCCCGCGCCGGGGCCCTCGAAAGATGCCTGCGCAAGCTCGCCCCCCGGGTGCGCGATGCCGTCGTCCTGCGCTTCCAGCAGGGGCTCTCCTATCCGGAGATCGCCCGGCTGACGGGAGACAAGGCGCCGGCCCTCCAGGTCCGGGTGGCGCGCGCCCTCCCCGTCCTGCGCCGCTGCCTGGAGGAGAAAGGGATGGCGCCATGATCCAGGAAAAGACCCGCTGCGAGCGTTTCGAGAACGAGGCTCTCCTCCTCCTGGAGCAGGGGCAGCCCCTGGACGAGCACTTCTCCTCCTGCCCCGACTGCCTGGAAGCCCGGGCCGCCTACGACCGGCTCCGCGAGAGGCTCTCCTCCCTCGGCAAGGAGGACGAGCCGGCGCCCGGCTGGCAGGCGCGGGTCTGGGAGAAGATCGAGCAGAGGAAGGAGCGCCGGCGCCGCTGGTCGCCCTGGTGGATCGCGCCCGCAGGGATCACGGCCCTGGCGGCGATGGCGGCCCTGTTCCTCCTCTGGATCCCGGGACGGACGCCCGCGGGCCTGCGCATCGAGATCGAAGCCGGGACCACCGTCCGGAGAGGAGCCGAGGCGCAGCCGGGAGACCTCCTGAAGCTCGCCGCAACCACCGGCGGCGCGCGCCACGGCGAGCTGCGGGTCTATCGCAACGACACGGAGCTCGTCCTGCGCTGCTCGACCGCCCCCCCCTGCTCGCTCTGGCGGGGAAAGCTGACCGCCTCCGTCGTCCTCGACGGCGCAGGCCGTTACCAGCCGCTCCTGCTGCTCTCCAAAGATCCCCTGCCCGACGTCGCCTCCGACCTCGATACCGATACGGACGCCGCGCTCACCGCCGGAGCCGACGTCGAGCTGGGTCCGCGGGTGGTCGTCCGCTGATCTCTATCCGGACCACCGCATGGCACGATCTTGCCAGAGTGGCAACTGCGCGACTTGTGGCATGATCGTGGACATCATGGAAAAGCTCCCCACCTCGAGCGTGACAGTAGGGCCCCAGGGGCGTCTGGTCATCCCGTCCGAGATCCGGCGCAAGATGGGGATCGGCTCGGGTGACGTCCTTCTCGCGCTGGTCGAGGACCAGCGGCTGGTCCTGGAGAAGCGGGAAGCCGTGCTCCAGAGGCTGCTCCGGCGCTTCGATCACGTCCCGGCCGAGGTGAGCCTCGCGGACGACTTGATCGCCGAGCGGCGGTCGGCATTCGAGCGGGAAGCTCGAAGCCCTGGGGCTGAAGATCGTTCCTTTCTCTGCGGCTCAAGCGGAGCGAGCAGCGTTTCTTCGGGCGCTGACTCGGCACCTGGGCCTCTCCCTGGGAGACCGCGCATGCCTCGCCCTCGCTGACGAGCTGAAGCTGCCGGCCGCGACTGCCGATAGAAACTGGGCCGACCTCACGCTAGCGATCGAGATTCGGGTCATCCGTTAATCGTGCTTCCGGCGGCGTTGCCGCCACCAGCGCAGGACCTGCTGCTCGCCGATCGGCTGGTCATCGGCCGGAATGCGCAGGCTGTCGCGCAGCTCGCCGGGGGCGTCCGGATCGATGCGCAGCACGATCAGGAACGTGATCAGCATGGCGACGATCGAGCCGAGGCCGGCGAGCGCCATGTCCTTCTGGGCGTCCCAGACGTCGCCCTGGGCGCCGAGGAAGGCGAGCCCGGCCTCGGGCGCCGCCCACTCCGCCGCCGCCCATTCCATCAACTCGTAGATCGCCGAGAAGGCGAGCGTCAGCTCGACCGGCAGGTAGTACGACCAGACGCCGCGCGCCCGGGTGATCCGCACGAACACCTCGCGCACCGGATAGGCGAGGAGCAGGCCGAAGGAGAAGTGCACCAGGCGGTCGTAAAGGTTGCGGTCGGAGTCGAACCAGCGCTTCAGGATCTCCCCGAAGGGCACCTCGGCATACGTGTAGTGCGAACCGATCACATGCAGCACGAGGAAGACCGTGACCAGGGTGTACGAGAGGTTCGACAATCGGAAGTAGAACCCCAGGCCGATGACGAGCGGCACGCCGGCGAAGACGAGCACGTTCTCGAGCCACCAGTCGCCGGGATACACCGGATCGATCGCCGCCCACACCCAGGCGACGAGGAAAACCGCCAGCAGCACCAGGTGGTAGCGGGTGAAGCGGCGGGACGGCGCGGGACTCATGGCAGAGTATCAAGGAGGATCACAGGACGGCGGAAGTGTCGGTGACCGTCAGCGCGGCAATCCATGCTCATCGTGACCGAGGATCTCGTCGGAAGTCCTCGAATCCCGCACGGGCAACCGGGAGCAATGCAGGGCGATCTCGTCCAGCACGTCGGCAAGGCGCCGCTCCCGGCGCAGCCGGACAAGCCGGTCTTTGGGCGCCTGCGTGACCGCCTCCGTCTTGGTTTCGTCGGTGAGCCTGGCGAGCGCCTCCGCCAGCTTTTCGGTCTCCGCGTTCCTGATGTGCTCCTCCCGTCACGGATAGGAATCCACACCGTAGCATCCGGAGCCGCACAGCGTCAACGAGGCTCGTTGCCCAGTGGTTGTCGCGTGAATCTCTGGACCGACGCACAGTTCTCACCATCCCGCCGCACACTCTCTAAGAGCGTGTTTCGAAAGTTCCGTCGCTCGTCTTGACAGCCCCGAAGGGGCGCAGGCATAAAGCCTGGGGCTGAAGCCCATACCGTTACACACATCTTGGCCTTGAGCAGTAAGCCCCGACAGGGGCGACGGCATGTAGCCCGGGGTCAGGAGC
>JBJMGZ010000632.1:0-3571 GCA_045807605.1 Thermoanaerobaculia bacterium
CTCGTCGCCGGTCAGGCCGATCTCGCGGCCGAGGGCGTCCAGGGCCTCCAGGCAGGCCTCCACGATCGCGGCTGCCGCCCGACCGCGCCGGAACGCCGACAGCAGGCGCCCATAGATCGAATCGTCCAGCTCCGTCTTCCGCTTGCGGCCAAGGTAGTCGGCCACGCTCGACGGCGTGAGCCCGACGCGGGCGCCGATCTCCTTGTGACCCAGACCCGCGACCAGCGCCAGGATGGACAAGACGAGCTGCCGGAACGTGAGCTTTCCTGCCATCGGCCGACCTCCCTCTGTGAGCGCCTTCAAAAGAACCGGTGCTCGCCAGCCCACAAGCGGGACACGGCAAGACGCGATTCCTGCCCTCGCGGTCACTCTGATACGCGCGGACTCGCGCCCACCCGCAACTTCGGGGATTCTCTTGGTGAAGGTTGGGAGCCGACTCGCGCGAGAATCTCGCCGCCATGGATCTGAAGAGCCACCCCACGAGAGATCAGCTCGAGCGCTTTGAGATCCTCACGATGAGGAGACAGCCATGACCCGCGAGATCCGCGAAGAGCTGGAGGCCGTGCGCCGCCGTTTCCTGAAGCTGCTCACGCCCCTCCAGACGCCTGAAGGCGCAAGCCGGGACGCTTCGAGCGACCAGGAGCGCCTGCGCCGCGCTCTCTGGGCGGCGGTCAAGGGCCTCGATCCGCTCCTGACCGAAGCGCAGGTCCCGCCAGACCTCGATCTCACGAAGGACGACCCGGCGACACAAACGATTCTTTATGACTTCGTCGTGCGGGAATACTTCTCGCCACACCTCCTCGACGATCCGGGCGACATCCACGTCCCGGGTCACACGCCGGAGGAGTGTGAGCTGCGGGTCTTCTTCCAGCTTGGCCGGTGGTTCGTGTCATGGATGAAGCTCGAAGAGGACATGAACCGCCCTGAGGGGCTGACTCGGGAGCTGCTCGTCTTCGAAAGGGGTAAGGACAACCGCTTTGTCTTTACCGAGGTCTGATGGGCGTCGACGCCGCCGGCTTTTTCAGCCAGCTCGGCCTGGCGCTGGTCATCCTGCGGGCGAAGGCGGGCCTGAGCGCGCGCGGGCTTGCCGCCAAGGCAGGGATGGGAAAGAGCCAGCTCTCGAAGTATGAGAACGGAAGGGAGAGCCCGAAGCTCGAGACGCTTGCGCGGCTCCTGGACGTCTTGAACGTCGAGCCGCTCGCCTTCTTCTACCTCATGCAGGTCCTGCACCGCGGCGCATCGGAAAAGAGGCTCGGCATCGAGCTTGTCATGTCCGGCGCCGCGAACGCGGCTGCCGGCGGAGGGGAGGAGGCTTCCGCTTTCCTGAAGGTCATGGAAAGCCTGCTGGAGCTTCATCGGGCCGTCATCAAGGGAGGGTTTCTGAATGCTGGACGCGACGGAAGCGCACCGGACCAGGCGGCGGCTGGGGCTCCTCATGAGGCAGATCGACCTGCTGTATCAGGAGATTCGTCAACTGGAGCGCGAATGTCCGGTGCCGACGCTGGAGGACTTCAAGAAGATGGAGTCAGGAACGCAACCTTATCCCTACGAGGTGTTCTTCCTGGGGCTTGTCGGCGAGATCGGCGTCTACCTTGACGAGGCGGTCGAAGCGCTCTGGAAGGGTTACCGGCGCTACAACTTCTCCAACTTCCGCACGAATCTCAGGCGTGACTCGCGCTTGACCGAGAGGGTGGCCTCCATCATTCAATTCGCGAGAAGTGCAGGAGCCAAGTGAGCGCGACTTCCGGTAAAGTAGGCGGTCTTCGAGGAGGGGATCCGATGGACCGCAAGATCGAGGGCTGGCACAGCCCGAGCCTGGGGCAGGACATGCCCATCGTCTCGTACGGCACCTGGGGGCACCCGATGCTCCTGTTCCCGACGGCCGCGGCCGACTTCCTGGAAAATGAACGTTTCGAGCTGATCGGAGCCGTCGCGCCCGCCATCGAGGCCGGACGGGTGCGGGTGTTCTCGATCAACAGCATCAACAACCAGTCGTGGATGGACCGCTCGCTGCCGGTGCCGGAGCAGGCGCGGCGGCAGGCCCTCTACTCGCGCTACATCGAGGACGAGGTCGTGCCCTACATCCGCGGCGCCTGCCAGTCCGCGGACCTCCGGATCGCCACCGCCGGCGCCAGCTTCGGGGCTTTCCATGCGGCCAACGCCCTGTTCCGCCGGCCCGACCTCTTCGACGGCGTCGTGGCCATGAGCGGCTTCTACGACCTGGGGCCGGACTACCTGCACGGCTACAGCGACGACGACGTGTTCTTCAACAACCCGGCCTGGTACCTGCCGGGCCTCGGAGGGGACAACCTCCACCGGCTGCAGACCGCCTGCAAGATCCTCGTCCTCACCGGCCAGGGCGCGTACGAGGCGCCGGATGCCTCGCGCTTCCTTTCGAGCCTCCTGCACAGCAAGGGCGTCCCGCACTTCCTCGACATCTGGGGCCACGACGTCGCCCACGACTGGCCCTGGTGGCGCAAGATGCTGCCCTATGCCATCGACCTGATGGGCTGGTGACGTGTAGAGTCGGGGTGTGCACCCCCGCAGGTTGAAGTGGCCGCCCTGGCTGGCACGGCTCGAGGCGATCCTGCTTTTCGGCCTTTTCGTGGCCGGCGGCTCCTCCGCCGAGCAGCTCCCGGTCCGGGCCTACGGCATCGCGGACGGCCTGGCCGGCGATTCGGTCACGGACATCGTCCAGGACAGCCGGGGCTACCTCTGGGTCGCCACGACCGACGGCGTGAGCCGCTTCGACGGCGAGCGCTTCGCGAGCTACGGCAGAGCGGACGGCCTGCCGCACGCCCGGGTCCATGCCCTGCTCGAGGAGCGCGACGGCACCTGGTGGATCGCCACCCATGGCGGCCTCGCCCGCTTCCTCCCCGACCGGCCCGCGGGCCGGCCCGCGTTCGAGAGAGTCCGGCGCGGCGCCCCGATGACGGAGAAGACGCCGGAGCCGGTCTTCTCCCTTCACGAAGACCGCGCCGGCCGGCTCTGGGCCGGAGGCGCCGGGCGGCTCTTCGTCCGCGAGCCGGGCGAACGCGACAAGTTCCGCGAGATCCCCCTGAATTTCCTGCCCGAGCGGCCGCAGTCCATCGACGCCTTCGCCGAGATGCCGGACGGCAGCCTCTGGATCGGGACCCAGAAGGGGCTGCTGCGGCTCCTGCCCGACGGCCGGAGCTTCCTGCGTCAACCCGTCCTGCCCCATCACGGGGACGACCGGGTGCTCGACCTGCAGGTCGATCGCCAGGGCCGGCTCTGGGTGGTCAACGACCTGGGCGTCCTGGTCTTCAAGCCCGGGCCCGCGGGTCTCCCTGCGGGCCTTTCGCTGGCGCAGGCGGCCGACGGGCTCGGCTGCCGGATCGCGGTCGGCTCGATGGCGGTCCTGCCGCGCCGGGCCGGCGAGGTCTGCGGGATCGGGAACCCGGACGACGACACCGGCTGGCGCCGGGCCCTCCTGTCGGGCGACGGCCAGGTGCGGCTGGTCTCGAACCGCGGCCTCTTCCTCTGGGACGGGCGCCTCCGCCAGTGGACGGAGGACAACGGCCTCGCCGATCCCTCGCTCACCGCCCTGGCC
>JBJMGZ010000633.1:0-4030 GCA_045807605.1 Thermoanaerobaculia bacterium
GGGCTTGCGATGACTCTCTCGGTAGCGGCCCCCACCAGGGAGGGGGCAAGCCCCTCCCCTACATTCAGAATCGCAGTCAGAACCGCAGCGCGTGTCGATAGACAGGGTGTCACCGAATCAGATCCCGGACCCCCGGCAGCACCCCCGAACCCGTCCGCTTCGCGCACGGCCACCAGGATTGCCTCCGCGATCGCGCGCTCGGCGAGCACGCCCACCTGGTGGACATGGGCGCGCTTCCGGCCGGTCGTGAGGGTCACGATCAAGTCGCCGTCCACCATGGAGAGCGCCGGGACCAGCGTCCGGTAGAAGCCTCCGAAGGCCATCTGGCAGACCTTGAGGGCCGTGGCCTTGCTCAGGATGGCATCTGTCATGACCACGGCGAGCGTCGTGTTCCCCTCCCAGGGATGGGGCGTCTCCGGCGGCAGGTTGGCCAGCACCCGGTCGGCCTCGGCCAGCTCCTTCGAATCCGGCGCCGTCCGGCAGCCGGCGACGATCCGGCCGTCCAGGCCCCGCACGTCTCCGAAAGCGTTGACCGCCACCGCCGCGGCCACGGTGATCCCGTCCGGAACGGCCAGGCTCACGAAACCGAAGCCGCCTTTCATCGCATTTTCACGGCCGAGCACCTTGCCCACGGTCGCTCCCGTGCCCGCTCCCACGCTTCCCGTCTCCACCTCTCCTTCCGAGGCCGAGGCGAGCGCCTGCTCCACCAGCGCCGGGACCGGGCGGGCTCCCGGATCTCCGAAACCCAGGTCGAAGAGGATCGCGGTGGGCACCAGCGGCACCGGCGACACCCCGGTCTGGAAGCCGTACCCCCGGGCCGCCAGCCAGTCCACCACCGGATCGGCCGCGGACAGCCCGAAGGCGCTGCCTCCGGCGAGCACCACCGCGTGCGCCCGGCTGGCGATGTGCTGGCCCGCCACCAGCGAGTCGAACTGCCGGGTGCCGGTCGCCGAGCCGCGGACCTCGGCCGCGGCCATCACCCCCTCGGGGCAGAGGATCACCGTGACCCCGGTCATGCCGGCGCGGTCCGAGCCGTGGCCCAGGCGGAAACCGGGCAGATCCAGCCGGCGCGATGACGAGGGGAAAGACGAGGGCAGAGGTGGAATGGACACGAATTTCCTCGTTCCGGTATAGGATACGCGGCTCGCAGGGACCCGAGTCGGACCCCAGGGAGAGTCGATGCCGCAGAATCCGGACCCCTCGGCCGTGGTGTGGGATTGGAACCGCACCGCGACCGGGGACGATCAGAATGAAGCGAAGCGCAACTCCGCCGCCCGCAAGCGGGGCGCGATCGGCGCCCTCATCGGCCTGGCGATCGCGGCCGTGGTATATCACTTCTGGCGGCCCGAAGCGGCTTATGTCATCGCCGGGATCTCCCTCGCCCTCGGCCTTCTGGCGCTCGCGGCTCCGCCGGCCTATCGCAAGGTCGCGGGCCTGCTCGACCGCTTCGGCCATGCCGTGGGCATGGTGGTCACCTGGCTCATGATGACCCTGATCTACTACGTCCTGTTCCTCCCGGTCGGGCTCCTCCTGCGCGCGCGCGGAAAGCTCGCCGTCACCCGGCACCCCGACCGGCGGCTGGCCTCCTACTGGGTCTCCACCGAGGGGAAGCCCTGGACCGCCGAGTCCTACCGCAAGCAGTTCTGATGAAGCTCCTCGGGATCAGCTGCTACTACCACGACTCCGCGGCCTGCCTGGTCGACGAGGGACGGATCGTCGCCGCGGCGCAGGAGGAGCGGTTCACCCGCAAGAAGCACGACGCCGGGTTCCCGTTCAACGCCGTGCGCTACTGTCTGGCCGAGGGCGACGGGGGCGTTGACGGCGTCGTCTTCTACGACAAGCCGCTGCTCAAGTTCCACCGCATCCTGGAGACCTACCTCGCGGTCGCTCCCCGGGGCCTGCGCTCGGCAGTCCAGGCCATCCCGCTCTGGCTCAAGGAGAAGCTCTGGATCCCGCCGCAGATCGAGGACGCCCTGGAGCGCTGCGGCGTCGCGGGCAGCAAAGATATCTATTTCGCCCAGCACCATGAGTCGCACGCGGCGAGCGCCTTCTACCCGTCCCCTTTCGAGGAGGCCGCGGTGCTCACCCTCGACGGCGTGGGCGAGTGGGCCACCACCACGATCGGCGTGGGCGAAGGCAACCGGCTGCGGCTGATCCGCGAGATCGACTTCCCGCACTCGCTCGGCCTCCTCTACTCGGCCTTCACCTACTTCACCGGCTTCAAGGTCAACTCCGGCGAGTACAAGCTGATGGGGCTCGCCCCCTACGGCGCCGGCGTCTACACCGACCTCATCAAGCGCGAGCTGGTGGACATCCGCGACGACGGCTCCTTCCGCCTGAACATGGACTACTTCGGCTACATGGACGGCCTCGCGATGACGAACGGCCGCTTCGCCGACCTGTTCGGAGGGCCGCCGCGCTCGCCGGAGTCCGCCATCTCGAAACGCGAGATGGACCTCGCGCGGTCGATCCAGGAGGTCACCGAGGAGATCGTCTTGAAGCTCGCCCGGCACGCCCGCGAGCTCACCGGCAAGCGCCATCTCTGCCTGGCCGGCGGCGTGGCCTTGAACTGCGTGGCCAACGGCATCCTGCTGCGCGAGGGGATCTTCGACGACATCTGGATCCAGCCGGCGGCCGGCGATGCCGGCGGCGCCCTGGGCGCTCCGCTCGCGGTCTGGCACAACGCCATGGACAAGCCGCGGTCGGTGAACGGGCGGGATGCCATGCGCGGCGCGCTCCTCGGCCCCGAGTTCCCGGACGCGCAGACCCAGGCCTGGCTGGACAGCCTCGGCTATCCCTACGAGAAGCTCTCCCCGGAGGAATGGCCGCAGCGGATCGCCGGGCTGATCGCCTCGGAAAACGTGATCGGCCTCTGCCAGGGGCGCATGGAGTTCGGCCCGCGCGCGCTCGGCGGCCGCTCGATCGTCGGCGACGCGCGCTCGCCGAAGATGCAGTCGATCATGAACCTCAAGATCAAGTTCCGGGAGAGCTTCCGGCCGTTCGCCCCGAGCGTGCTCGAAGAGCGGGTCTCGGACTACTTCGAGCTCGACCGGCCGTCGCCCTACATGCTGCTGGTAGCCGACGTGGTCGAGCGGCGGCGCGTGCCAAAACAGGGAGATGAGCAGGACCTGCCGCTCGTCGAATGGGTGAACCGGCCGCGCTCGGACGTGCCCGCGATCACCCACGTGGACTACTCGGCCCGCATCCAGACCGTGAGCCGTGAGGACAGCCCGCGCTACCATGCCATCCTCTCGGAGTTCGAGAAGCTGACCGGCTACGGAGTGATCGTGAACACCAGCTTCAACGTGCGCGGCGAGCCGATCGTCTGCACCCCGGAGGACGCCTACCGCTGCTTCATGCGGACGGAGATGGACTACCTGGTGCTCGGCTCGTTCCTGCTCGACAAGAAGGCGCAGCCCGCGTTCGAGGAGAAGGGCGACTGGCGCCAGGATTACCAGCTCGATTAGGTAGGAGAAGACGTCATGCGCAGGTTCGGCTATCTCGGCTCGTTGCTCGGCGAGATCTTCCAGTTCGCCAGGCAGAACAAGGTGTACTGGATCGTGCCCTTCATCCTGGTCCTGGCGCTCGTCATCGCCCTCGTGGTGACCAGCCAGGCGGCGGCGCCGTTCATCTACACGCTGTTCTAGACCAGGCAGTGCAAAGCGCAGACAACGGGTAGCAGCCCGTCCCCTTCGCGTACGCGTCGCCACGAGCGGGTAGCGGCTCCTACCCTCCGGGTAGCAGCCCATACCCTTGCGTTGCGCGCCGCCACGAGCGGGTAGCGGCCCGTCCCCTCCGGGTGGCAGGCCGTCCCCTGCGGGTAGGCGTCCGTCCCCTGCGGGTAGCAGGCCCTACCCTTCGCGTGCGCCGTGTACGCGCAGGGTAGGAGCCCGTCCCCGGTGGGTAGCGGCTCGTCCCCTGCGCGCGCGCCGCGCATCCGAAGCGCGCAGCGTGCACGCTCAGGGTATGGGGCGCTACCCTCAGCGCGCGGCGTGGCCGCGAAGGGTACGGGCTGCTACCCTGCGGGGCC
>JBJMGZ010000634.1:0-2543 GCA_045807605.1 Thermoanaerobaculia bacterium
GGCGAGCTTCCTGGTCGAGAACGAGCCCGACTTCTTCGTCCGCGAGTGGGGCGACGCGCTCAGCCGCGACGAGGTCGAGGAGCTGCGCTTCGGCCAGGAGAACGAGATGCGGGTGCGCGATATCATGACCCCGGCCATCTACTCGGTCGACGCGGAGACCCCCATCCCCGAGCTGGCCGAGACCCTGATCAACAGCCACATCCACCGCCTGCTGGTCACCAGCGGCGGGAAGGTCGCGGGGATCGTCACCACCTCGGACCTCCTGGGTCTGCTGGTCCGCGAGCCGGAATAGGGGTACGCTCTGGATCGAGGAGGACGACCCATGTTTCCGAGGAGCTCCCTGCCTGCGCTCACCGCGATCGCCGCGCTTGCCCTGCTCGCCCTGCCCGTCTTCGCCCAGGCCCCCGAGCCTCCCGGCTTCGGCATCCCCAACGCCATCCAGCCCGAGGAGGGTCTCCTGCTCGGCGGCCAGCCCACCGCCAAGCAGCTCAAGGCCGCGGCCAAGGCGGGCTACCAGACGGTGATCGACCTGCGCCCGCTGGCCGAGGACCATGGCTTCGACGAGGAGAAGGCCGCCCGCAAGGCGAAGCTGGAGTACACGAACATCGGGGTCACCCCGGACACACTGGACGCGTCCACGATCAAGTACTTCCTGACCGTGCTGAGCAACGCCGAGCGCCCGGCGCTGATCCATTGCAGCAGCGGCAACCGGGCCGGCGGCCTCTACTATGCCTGGCTGGTGCTGGAGAACGGCATGCCCGAGGACCAGGCGATGGAGCAGGCGCAGGCCGCCGGGCTCCGCGACCCGGAGCTCGGGGAGAGGGTCCGCACGCTGGTCGACGAGCTGAAGGCTTCCCGCCGACCCAAGCCTTAGGGCGTGATGAATCACGCCCCTACAAACGAGATCGGAGCTTGCTTGTAGGGGCGACATTCATGGCGCCCTCCTACCTCTATTCGAACCAGCCCACGACATCCACGATCAGGTGGACCGAGCCCGCGGGGAGCCCCGCCACGATCACGAAGTCCCCGCTGCCGCCCAGCAGGATCAGCCCGTTGTTCGCCCGCGTCTGCCCGGCGGCGAAGTTGAGGATGGAGCTCGAGACGGCCGCCGTCCCGCCCGGCAGGATCTGCAGGTGGCCGGCGCTCGTGGGGCTGATCGCCTCGACATTGACCGCGAGGACCTTGGCCGTCGCCGGGATCCCGCACGCGCCCGTGCCCGGGAAGCTGCGGGCCGAACCGGCCTCCAGCGCCGCGCCGCTCGCACGCGTGTCGACCAGCCGGCAGGGGGCGGCGGTGTGGAAGTCCAGGGGGCCGGCGGAGGCGAGGATGTCCACGGTGTCCGGGACCGAGAACGCGAAGTGGTTGTCCCGGACGCGCAACGTGGCCGTGTAGGTGCCGGGTTTCCCGTAGGTGTGGCCGATCGTCAGGCTCGGGGTCGAGGCCTCCGGCGTGCCGTCTCCGAAGTCCCAGAAGTAGGTCAGGCTGTTGCCGGCATCGGGATCGGAGCTGCCGGTAGCGTCCAGGGTGACGGCGAGCGGCAGGGGGCCGGAAGCAGGGCTTGCCGAAGCTGCCGCAGTCGGCCGGTTGTTCCCCGGCTCGCCGTAGGCGATCGCCCGCACCTGGCCGCCGGAGATAAAGGTGGCATAGTAGAGCGCCCGGCCCCCGCCGCTGCCGCCGGGACCGAAGATCATCGTGGTCACGCCTCCGAGGCCCTGGCCGAAGTCCGCGGCCGACCAGGAGCCTCCCGAGAAGGTCAGCTTGAAGATCTCGCCGCAGACGAAGTCGCCGAACAGGTAGACGCCGTCGAACCCGGGCCACAGGCCGGCGGGCACGAACGCGCCGCCGGTGATCGAGTTGCAGTTGGTCGGGCTGGTCGTGCCGGGGATCGCCTGGCCGTGCCGGTAGTTGTAGACCGGGCCGACGTGGCCAGGCGGGGCGTTCGAGCAGGCGGCATCGGAATTGTTGTTGTGGGCCCCCTCACACAGGTTCCAGCCGTGGTCCGCGCCCGCCGTGCCCTCGTCGATCTCCTCCCAGAGGCCCTGCCCCACGTCGTTGATGAAGAACCGGGTCCCCGCCGCATTGGGATCGAAGGCGATCCGGAACGGGTTGCGCAGCCCCCAGGCGAAGGTCTCCCGGCACTTGTTGCCCGCGGTGGTCTGCCCGGTGACGTTGCAGCGCGCCGTGCCCGGCCCCTGGAAGGGGTTGTCCAGCGGGATGTTGCCGTCGCGGGTGATCCTCAGGATCTTGCCGGTCAGCACGTGCTGGTCCCGGGCCGCGTCGTTCGCTCCCGCGCAGCCGCTGTCGCCGGCCCAGTCGCAGCCGCCGTCCCCGATGGAGATGTAGAGATAGCCGTCGCGGCCGAACTGGAGGTCCCCCGCGTTGTGGTTGCCGGCGGGAGACGGCATGTTGTCCACCAGGACCAGCTCCGTGGCCGGAGCGATGACATTGCCGTCCGGCAGCGTGAAACGGGAGACCCGGTTGACGCAGGCGCCGCCCGGCTTCTCGAAGGTGTAGAAAAGAAAGATATGGCGAGTCGCCGCGAA
>JBJMGZ010000635.1:0-12486 GCA_045807605.1 Thermoanaerobaculia bacterium
TGACCACGCCGTCCGGCCCGGGCGTCACGGGCTGAAGCCGCAAGCCCTGCCGCTGGAGGATCTCCGTTCCCTGCGGCCCGGTGGGATCGACGAGCCAGACTTCCCGGACGCCGGCGCGGTCGTACGTGCGGAGCTTGGTGCCCCGGTCGTAACCGGCGGTGGACCGGGACAGGATCTCGACCACCAGGTCGGGAGGTCCGAAGACTCCCTGCCGTTGGAAGAGGGAAAGGCGATCCCGGGAGACGAACAGGACATCCGGCTGGTAGACCTGGTCCTCAGCCAGCTTGACCGCCGACCTGGAGCCGCGCACCTCTCCGAGATCCAGACGCTCGGCGTACTCGCCGATCAGGCGCAGGAGGAAGACATAAAGGCGCTCGTGAACGTCGAGGGGAGAGGGGAACAGGATCAGGACTCCGTCGATCAGCTCGGCTTTTCGGGCATCGTCCCGCGGCTTGTCCAACGCACGCAGAGCCTCGGCGAAGTACTCCTCCGCCGTCATCGGTCCCACGATTTCCATCTCATCTCCTTTGAGCGCTACACCCTGCTTGCTTCGAGATGATCTTACCCCGAAAAGGAGATGCCGGAAGAAGGGGAATGACGACACGATCGCCTCTCTCCTCCCGGCTCGCCCTGATCGCAGGCGGTGCTCTTCTCGCCATTCTCGCGGCAGGGCTGGGTCTCGTTTATCTCCTGTTGCCCGATCACGTCTCGGTCGACGTTCATGCAACCAAGTTCCTTCGGCCGGACGACGGGTATACCTGGATCTCTCCCGCGGACAGCTTCGACTGGAGCGTCCAGTGGACGCCCGGGCTGCCCTCCCCCGTGTTCCCCAACGTCATGGCCAGCCTGGAGCCTGACAAGTGGCGGCCGGCTCCGGGTTATGGCTGGGCAAACGCCGAGGCGAGCAACCGCGAAGTGGTTTGGGTTTCCGGACGAAGAGAGCCCGATTTTCCACATGCCGCAGCCGGCACCCAACCCGGGACATGGTTCCTGGACCCCGGCTATGCTTTCGCTGCCGCGTCGGTGCCGTGGCCACGGGGGTCTGTGTGAACGAGGGAAGAGAATTGCGGGCCCGCCTCGACGAGCTCAGCGGGGAGCGCCGCTCTCTCTACAGCCTTTGCGTTTCGGGACGCAAATCAGCCCCACCGGCAAGTGACCTGAGCAGCAGCGCGACGGCGTGCGCGTACTCCCTTTCGTTGCCCCACGCCGAGAAGTCGAGGACGGGGAATAGCCTCGCTAGATCCGGCAGCTTCTCGTGCTTCGCCGTCCATGCCCGAACTTTATCGATCTCGCAGAGGCGGATCGGGACAAGAGAGTCGCGCTTGTGGTACCACGCCAGCTCGATTTCCTGGCGCACCCAGTCACTCGCCATGCCATTGGCGGACAGCACCACGATCAGGCGGTCGTGCTCGCGGATGGCCTCGATGATCTGGTCACGCAGCGACTCGCCGGGGAGCACGTCGAACCGGTCCCAGAACACGCGCACGCCGGCATCCTCCAGCGACCGGTACAGCTTCTCCGCGAAGGACACGTCCTTCGAGCTGTACGAGAGAAAGCAGGTCTCGTATTGATGGGCGAATCTCTGCCCGTTCGCGAGGTCCTCGATCAACCCGCGCGACACGCCGGCCCGGCGCAGGAACGCGGGCGACAACTTGAACCGCGACGCAGTGAGGGTGCTGAGCGAGATCTCGCTCGGGGTCATGTGATGCACCGTGTCGAGCCCCTTCACCTCGGACAGATCCACGTCTGTGAGGAGGGTGCGAGACAGTTCAGCGTCAGTGAAATCGGCACCAGCGAGCTGCGCGCGGTTGAAGTTCGTGCCGTTGAGGAACGCGCTCTTGAACGAGACGCCGCGCAGATCGGCACGCGACAGGTCCGTATCCACCAGCGAGGCGCCTTCGAAGGTCCCGTCCTGGAAGACGATGCCGCGCAGAATGGACTCGTCGAAGCGCGAGTGCGAGAGATTAGCGCCGCTGAAGTCGCGTCTCTCATGCGTCTCCATCTGGTCGTAATCGAACAGAATCTGCGCGTGCAGGTCGTGCGCCCAGGGCCGCGGACGTCCGCGCAGGTCCTCCCCGATGAGCTCGAGCTTGAGCGTGGGGAAGCGCGCCCTGAGGGCGTTCAGGATCATGACGCTGTGTCCCTGGGCGAGGACTTCGGCCGCGGTCTCGGCGGCCCGTTCCACCAGCGCGTCAAGCGGCCGGAGGTGTTCGATGTCGTGGAGCGCGAACCACCACACCGCCTGCTCCGAGTCTACGTTGCACGCGCTGGCCGCGTCGAGATGATGGCATGCGGCGGCAACCAGCTTCCTCGCTTCGACGGCAGTGGCGGGGAAGGCATTCTCGCTCAGGAACTCCGCGCGTCCGGTGAGCTGCGCCAGCTCCTTGAGCTGCAGCGACGCGTTGCGCGCGGCCGGAGGCAGCGAATCGTTCGGCCACGCCCATCGCCAGCTCCCCGAGCGCCCCCAGCTTCCGATGAGCGTTCCCTTTGCTCGGACGTAGATGTCCTCGCCGTCGGCAAACTGGATGAGGCCCGATTCAGGATCCCACTGCTGGCCGAGTAGCAGTAGCTCGGGGTAGGCCGCGATTCTCGTGTCCAGCTCCTCGATGTGGTCGCTGATGACTGCGGACATGGCGTCTCCAGTTAGTCGCTCTTGGACGGCAGGCTTGGCATCACCACTTCTCCAGCTCCTGAAGCGGAGTCGGCACCTCGCTGAAACCATAATACGACCGCCCGCCGCATAAAGTCTTACCCAAGCCCCCTCCTCGCAGTAAGCAACGCCGCGAGCGCGCCCGCGTCCCGGAGCGCGCAGCAAAAGAAAAGAAGCCCGGCCCTACGGGAGGACCGGGCTGTTCATGGGGGTTCAACCGGTCAACCGGTCAAATCGTTGGTTACGGCTTCCGTCCTCTCCAGCGTGCGTCCCGGGACCTCCCGGCCGGTCAGCCAGGCGGTGTCCATCGGGTACACCAGCGGGTCGAAGATGACGAAGTAGAAGTGCCAGACGAGGATGGCGAGCGTCGCCAGCACCGCCTCGTAGAAGTGGATCACGGTCGAGATGTCGATCACCCACTTCGGCAGCCACTGCAGGGTGAAGTTCTCGAACCAGAGCAGGAACCCGGTCACCGCCATCACCGCCGTGCCCCACATCAGCGCCAGGTACTCGGCCTTCTCCACGTAGCTCAGGGCCGGCGAGCGCGGCATCCCGGCGCGCTTGCCGAAGTACCAGGCCAGCCGCTCGCGCAGCTCGCGCACGTCGTGCAGGTTCGGCCACATCCGGCGCAGGCAGGCGCGGGCGTCGCGCGACAGCGCCAGGTGGAGGAAATGACCCAGGAACGCGGCCACCATCACGAGCGCCGCGCCGCGATGGAGCCAGCCGCGCAGCGCGAACTGCTCCTCCCAGGCCAGCAGCGGGCGCGCCCACCAGCGCTCCGGGAACTTGAGCGCGAAGCCGGTGTAGGCGAGCACGACGAAGCTCGCCATGGTCAGGGCGTGGGCGATGCGGAACCCGAGCCCCATCCGCGGCCGGCGCTGCGCCCTCGGCACGATCGTCCGGGGGAGGGGCGACAGCACCTTGCGCCGCATGTCGAGCACGTTGTGCAGCACCATGCCGCCGATCGTCAGCCAGATGATCCAGAGATAGAGCAGGCGCACCCAGTAGACCCCCGCCTGCTGCTTCTGCACCGGGTTGATGTGCACCGGCCCGAGCGCGAAGCGCGTGCCGGCGCCGGGGTGGCATCTGCCGCAGGTCCTCGCCAGGTTGGCCCGGTTGACCAGCGACCGCGGATCGGCCGACGGCAGGATGTTGTGCACGCCGTGGCAGGAGGCGCAGTTGGCCACCGTCTGGTTGCCCGAGCGTCCGGCCAGGCCGTGGAAGCTGTCCTCGAACGAGGAGACCACGCCCGACTTCATGCCGAACTTGTCCGAGACCCGCAGGTCGCCGTGGCAGCGCTCGCAGGTCATCCTGGGCACGTTCGAGGCGAACACCGGCGAGTCGGGATCGCTGGGCCCCAGGATGCGGTGCTCGCCGTGGCAGTCGGTGCAGACCGGAGCTTCGCGCACGCCGCGCGTCGCCGCCTGCCCGTGGACGCTCGCGGCGAATGCCTTGGCGATGTCGCCGTGGCACTGGCCGCAGGTCTCCGGCACCTTCTGGTGGTTCACCGTCGAGGCGGGATCGCTCGCCGGCAGGATGCCGTGGCTGCCGTGGCAGCTCGCGCAGGTCGCCGCGGCCTTGCCTTCGCGGATGGCGCGGGCGTGCACGCTGGCGTTGTAGGCCGCGAGCGGCTGGATCAGGTGGACGCCGGTGCGCTTCGCGATCTCCGGCGAGGCGTGGCACTGCGCGCAGGTGCGGGCCACGCGGGCCGAGCTGACCCGCGACTTCGGATCGTCGCGGCCCATCAGCTCGTGGACCGGGCCGTGGCAGGTCTGGCAGGCCGGCTTGCCCGAGATCTCGGTGAAGACCGGCCGGCCGTGGATGGACTTGCTCAACGTGTCCACGGCGTCCGAATGGCAGGAGGCGCAGTCGACGGCGGCCATTCCCTCGGGTCTTTCGGGGTGCGGCAGCTCCTCGGCGCCGGTGTGGCAGTCGGTGCAGGCGAAGCCGCCGTGGACCGTGGCTTCGAACTCGGCGGGTTTTACGGTGTCATGGCAGTCGGTACAGGCGATCTGTTCCGCCTCCTGAGCGGCCTCCTGGGCGAACGCCCCGGAGGACAGGGTGAGGAACGCCAGGACCGGCAAGGTTCCTCGGATGAACGCTCTCATGATGCCTTTCTATTGCTGCAAGCTGGTCAGGATCTCCGGGTTCTCCTCCTGCATGGCCAGGAGACCGTGGCAGTTCGAGCAGTCCTGCGTGATGGCATGGCCGTCCTTCGCCTGGTGCTGATCGTCGTGGCAGCGGAAGCAGCCGGGGGCACGCTCGTGACCGATGTGGTTCGGATAGGTCCCCCAGCCGATGTTCATCGACGGGAAGACGTTGGCTTTGTAGATGTCGCCCAGGACCGCGGCCGTGGCGCGGATCGCCTCCGCCCTGGGGCCCGCGACCTGCGGGTAGTCCTTGGCGTAGAACGCCCGCAGCCCGTCGCCGAAAGCCTTCTCGGCCGCTTCGTGGGACGGGTACTTGCCCTGCAGCAGGCGGACGGCCTCGCGGCGGACGAACGGCAGGTCGGCCGGGATGCGGCCGGCGAGCAGGGCCGCGTCGACCTCCTGGTCCGGAGCGCGGAACGTGTGGCTCGGCCGGTTGTGGCAGTCCACGCAGTCCATCACCCGCCAGACCGCGCCGGCCGGCGCCTTGCCGGGACCCGCGAACCGGGTCACCTTGCCGTCCGGCGCCTTCATCTCGACGTCGTAGACCGTCTGCCGCGACTCGTCCGCGAGGTAGCGGATGCGGACGCCGGGATCCACGTGCCAGTGGATGCCGTGCGAGGCCGCGCCCCGCCGGCCGCCGACCTTCATCAGGAGGACGGTCTGCACGTGCGTGTTCGCCTCGTCCTCCGAGTAGCCGTCGATCACCTTCAGGCGGTCGCCGACGAACTTGGTGGGCCAGTGGCACTGCTCGCAGGTCTCGCGCGCGGGACGCAGGTTGTGCACCGGCGACGGGATCGGCCGCGGATAGAGGTTGAGATTGACCGACACCACCTGCCAGGCGCCCGAGAGCTTGGACTTGACGAACCAGTCCGCGCCCGGGCCGATGTGGCAGTCCACGCACGCGACCTTGGCGTGCGGCGAGCGCTGGTAGGCCGCGAACTCCGGCTGCATGACGCTGTGGCAGGCCTGGCCGCAGAACTCCGTGGACTCCATGGTCTCGACGCCTTCGTAGGTGGCGGCGGCGAGGATGACCACGTTGATGGCGGTGAGCGCGGTGAAGATCAGGGCCCGGTTGCGCGTGCGCGAGTCGTTGAGGTCGACGACCGGAAACGTGTCCAGCGCCGCCGTCCCGCGCCGGGCGTCGCGGCGGCGCTGGTTCCAGATCCCGATCGGGATCAGCAGCAGGCCGAAGACGAAGACCGCGGGCAGGATGAGGAAGGCGAGGATGCCGACGTACGGCCCTCCCCGGAGCCCCAGGAGCTGGAGCGTGAACAGGGTGACGATCAGGATGGCCGACGCCGTGACGATCGCGGAGCCGATCAGGCTGAGCGGGTTGCGCGTCAGGGCCACGAAGAAGCTTTTCACGCTCGATCCCCCTTCAGGGCAGAGGGGCTCCCGGCCGTCCCACGTCGTGTGGCCGGCGGAGAGCCCCGGAGGTCCGGATGGCTACTTCTTTTCCTGCTTCTGGAGCCAGGCGATCAGGGCGCCGAGCTCCTCGTCGCTGCCCGTGAACTGCTTCGCGTGCTTCTTGCTGTTGATGTCGGACGTCTTGCGCAGGAAGCCGTTGAGGAGCTTGGCGTCCCTCTTGGCCTCGCCCACGAGGTCCGGGCCCTTCATCTTGTCGGACTTGGTGGTCGCCTCGATGCCGGCGGTGGATACCGAATGGCAGAGGTTGCACTTCTGGGCCATGAAGATCTGCTTGCCGTCCAGCACCTTGGCGCTCTGGGCTGCGCCGGGGCCGGAGTAGAGGATGGCGAGCAAGACGACCGTCAGCACGATCGAGAGGGTGAATCCGATGGTTCTCATTGAAGCTCCTTTTCTCGGGATGTCTTCCCGAGGCGAATGAGACCATGGGGGCGGTGGACAGGCTACATCCCTTGGGGTGGTTTTCGACCGGACCCCTCCTCCTACCTACCTACCCCAAAGGGTGGGCTTCGTGCCCGCCCAACGACTTTAGCCCAACTCTCCTTCAGGTGGTGGCAGGAGCGGCTCCCCCGGGGTCAAATGCACTCAGCTTTCCAAGGTTTGACTGGGTCGTTCACAGAGACTGATCCAAGGAACCGGGAGGAGATCCAAAATGAAACCGCATCGCCTTCTGCTTCCGACGCTGATTTGCGCCGTGGCGCTCCTCGCCCTCGCGGGTCCGGGGCTCGCCACCACTCAGCCGCCGGAAAGCATGACTCCACCGGCCTCTCAGGGCTACGCCGGCAGCGACGTCTGCATGGCCTGCCATACCGAGGCCGGGGAACACCTCGCCAACACTCCGCACGGCTCGAAGGCGTTCGCGCGCCTGTCGGCCCAGGGCTGCGAAAGCTGCCACGGGCCGGCCGCGGCCCACACGGAGAATCCCGACGACCCGGCTCTCCGGCCTGCCATGGACAAGCTGAGCCCCGCCCAGCTCTCCAAGGTCTGCCAGAGCTGCCACAGCGGGCGCCAGCAGATGTTCTGGCACGGCAGCGTCCATGCCAAGCGCGGCCTCTCCTGCGCCTCCTGCCACAGCATCCACTCGTTCAAGTCGGACAACAGCCAGCTCAAGGCGGCCAACACCGTCGACGCCTGCGTGAGCTGCCACAAGGACGTGCGGGCCGAGATGTGGAAGACCTCGCACCATCCGATCCGCGAGGGCAAGATCACCTGCGCCGACTGCCACAACCCGCACGGCAGCACCACGCCCAAGATGATCCGCGCGGCCTCGGTCAACGACCAGTGCTACTCCTGCCACGCCGACAAGCGCGGCCCCTTCCTCTGGGAGCACGCCCCGGTGCGGGAGAACTGCATGACCTGCCACGTGCCGCACGGCTCCAACCACATCAAGCTGCAGAGGACGTCGGTGCCCTACCTCTGCCAGCAGTGCCACTCCAACACGCGGCACCCCGGCACGCTGTATGACGGCACCACTCTCGCGGACCAGTCGCGCGCCAGCAACCGGGAGTTCAACCGGGGCTGCACCGACTGCCACGCCGCCGTCCACGGCTCCAACCATCCGTCCAGCCCGTACCTGGGGCACTGAGGCACGAGGAGAACGCCATGAGCAAGAATCGCAATCCCTGGCTCGCCCTCGCCGCCCTCGTCGCCCTCGTCGCCGGAATCTTCCTGCTGGCGGCCGTGCCTCTCGCCGCCCAGGAGGAAACGGCTACCGACCCGGCAGAGACCGGGACGACCGCGGCCGAGCAGAGCCAGACCGACCCGACCCAAGCCGACCAGGCCGAGCCGGGCTCGGACCAGGCCTTCACCTTCACCGTCCATCCCATCGCCTTCGGCGTGCTGGAGAGCGACGTCGACACCGACTCCTCGAAGTGGGAGGAGTACCGGGACCTGGGCTCCGGCTTCGTGATCCCGATCCTCAACATCGAAGGCCGGGGCGCCGACGACCGGTTCCTCGACTTCCGCGGCGTCAACGTCAGCCGCGAGGACGCCCGCTACACCTTCTCCTACGGCGTGCTGGAGCGCTACAGCCTGACCGTCGACTACAACAAGATCCCGCACCGCTTCGGCAACAACGGCCACATGCTGTGGACCCAGACCAGCCCGGGCGTCTACGAGATCGCCGATCCCGCCCAGGCCGCCATCCAGGCCGCCCTGGAAAAGCAGTTCGCGGCCAACCGCAACCTGATCACCTTCCCCTTCCTCAACAACCTGATCTCCCCCTACCTCGCCACGGCGCAGGAGGTGGACCTGGCCCTCATCCGCAACCGCACGCAGGCCAACCTGGTGTTCGGCGGGCTGCAGGGCTTCTCCTGGGGGCTCGAGCACAAGCATGAGAACCGCAACGGCAACCGTGCCTACGGCGCCAGCTTCGGCTTCAGCAACGCCACCGAGCTCCCCGAGGTGATCGACTACTCCATCGACGACACCGAGCTGGCGGGCGAGTGGAACACCGAGAAGTCGGGCCTGCGCTTCGGCCTGCGCCACTCCTCCTTCAAGAACGACGTCAGCACGATGTACTGGGACAACCCGTTCCGCCTCACCGGCGCGACCGATCCCAGCGCCTACAGCTCGCCGGGCTCGGGCTCGATCGGCGGCTCCGGCGTCGGCTTCGCCGACCTCTGGGCCGACAACCAGGCCGACATGGCGTTCGTCAACGGCCGCACGGAGCTGGGCAGCTGGTTCGTGCAGGGCAACCTGTCCTACAACGTCATGACCCAGGACGATCCGCTCCTCCCCTACACGCTCAACACCTCGATCAAGGGGATCGGGTTCAACCACGAGGTCTTCGACGCCACCGACCCGAGCAAGCTGCCGACCCGCAACGCCGACAACGAGGTCGACGTGACCAACGTGGTCGCCAAGGCCGGCACGACGTTCGGCGACAACTTCGACCTGACCTTCAACTTCCGCCTCTACGACTATGACAACCAGTCGAAGCGCGTCGAGTTCCCGGGCTACGTCCGCTTCCACGCCGTGTGGGAGGAGATCGCGCGCATCACGGTGCCGCACTCCTACACCAAGCAGGACCTGGGCGCGGAATTCGGCTGGAACATGGCGCGCTCGACCCGTGTCGCGCTCTCCTACAACCTGCAGACCTGGGACCGCGAGTTCCGCGAGGTCGACTCCTCGGACGAGGACATCCTCCGCCTGACCTTCGACACGCAGCCCACCGCCGCCTTCGGCGTGCGGGCGAGCTATGAGATGGGCGACCGCACGATCGACGAGTACCTCGTCGAGGCCCAGGAATTCACGTTCGTCGAACCCGAGGGCATCACCAACCAGCCCGGCCTGCGCAAGTACGACGAGGCGGCCCGCGAGTACGATCAGTTCAACGTGCAGGCGAGCTACATCCCCACCGAGGCATGGAACTTCTTCTTCGGCGTCACCGGCCGCGACGAGAACTACGACGAGAGCGAGCTCGGCCTGCTCGACGACGAGATCCTGCAGTACAACGCGGAGATCGGCTACGCTCCGGGCGAGAACCTCAACCTCTACCTCTTCGGCCACATCGCCGACCGCGACAGCTTCCAGGCCGGGCGCCAGTCCGGCGCGACGGTCTCTCTCAACCCGCTGGACAACTGGACCGCGGCCATGAACGAGGTCACCGAGACCTACGGCCTGGGCTTCACCACGAAGCGCGCGCCGTGGACCGCGGACCTCTCGGCCCGCTACACCAAGTCCGACGGCGACATCGACTTCACCGCCTTCCCCGGCGGCCAGGTGCTGGGCAACCCGCCGCGGCCGGTGGTCGACATCTTCAACTACGAGGACGTCGAGCTGCTCGCCTTCCTCGCGCGCTTCGACTACCGGATCACGCCGAACGCGACGGCCGGTTTCGGCTACCGCTGGGAGGACTACACGATCGACAGCTTCCTCACCCAGGGGCTGCGGAACTACCTGCCGGGCACCCTCCTGCTCAACCCCGACTACGGGGACTACACCGGCAGCACGATCCTCCTGGACCTCAGCCTCGCCTTCTGACGTTCCTCCAAGGGGTGCCTTCCCGGCCCCGTACCACCAAGAAGCCGCCCTTCGGGGCGGCTCTTTTTTTGGGCCGTCGTGGAACGATGTGCTAGCTTCTTCCTCCCATGCCGTCCACCCCTCCCGCCGTTCGCTGCCGCGGTCTCGTCAAGCGCTTCGACGACGTCGTCGCGGTCGCCGGGCTCGACCTCGAGATCGCGCGCGGCGAGTGCTTCGGCCTGCTCGGACCGAACGGCGCGGGCAAGACCACGACCATCGAGATCCTGGAGGGGCTGACCGAGCCGGACGAGGGCGAGGTCGAGGTGCTCGGCACGACCTGGCAGGGGGATGGCCGCGGGCTGCGCGAGAAGCTCGGCGTCTCCCTCCAGGAGACGCAGCTCAACGAAAAGCTCACGGTCGCGGAGACACTGCGGCTCTTCCGCTCCTTCTACCGCGAGGGGCGCGACCCCGAGCAGGTGCTCGCCGCGCTCGCCCTGGACGAGAAGCGCGACGCCCGCGTCGGCAAGCTCTCCGGCGGCCAGAAGCAACGCCTTGCCGTGGCCTGCGCGCTCGTCGGAGATCCCGAGCTGCTGTTCCTCGACGAGCCGACCACGGGTCTCGATCCGCAGAGCCGCCTGCAGCTCTGGCAGCAGGTCACCGCCTTCCGCGAACAGGGCGGCACGGTGCTGCTCACCACGCACTACATGGACGAGGCCGAGCGCCTGTGCGACCGCATCGCGATCGTCGATCACGGCAAGGTCATCGCCCTCGGCACGCCGGCCGAGCTCATCCGCTCGCTGCACGCCGCCGACGTGGTCGAGCTGCTCTCCGAGCCCACGCTGCCGGAAGAGGAGCTGCGGCGCCTCCCCGGCGTCTCGGACATTCACAAGCGCGGCCCCAACTGGGCGCTCGCCGTCCATTCGGTGACCGAGAGCGTGCCGCCGCTGCTCGCCGCGGTCGAGAAGGCCGGCGCGCGGCTCACCCACCTCTCCACCCACCGCGCCACGCTCGAAGACCTGTTCGTCTCTCTCACCGGCCGGGAGCTGCGCGATGCCTGAGAAGATCCGCGGCGGGCGGCTGAATGCGCTGCGCGAGCTGACCGCCTCCCGGGTCAAGGAGTTCCTGCGCGAGCCCGAGGCGGTCTTCTGGGTGTTCCTGTTCCCGGTGCTGCTCGCCGTCGTGCTCGGCTTCGCCTTCCGCGAGAAGCCGCCGGACCGCATCCCGATCGGAGTGGTCTCGGGTCCGGCCTCCGGGCGGGCCGCCGAGGCGATCCTCGCGCTGGCGCGCTCGCCCGCGCTGCTGCCCAAGCCCTATGCGGAGGACGCGGGCCGCGATGCCCTGCGCACGGGCAAGATCTCGCTGCTCGTCGAGCCCGGCCCGCCGGTCGTCTTCCACCTCGACGAGACCCGTCCCGACTCGCGCATCGCGCGGCTCGCCGCGGACGACGCCCTGCAGCGCGCCGCCGGCCGGGGCGATCCGCTGGCCGTGCGCGACGAGAAGGTCACCGAGAAGGGCTCGCGCTACATCGACTTCCTGATCCCCGGCCTGCTCGGCATGAACCTGATGGGCACGGGCATCTGGAGCCTCGCCTTCTCGATCACCTCGGCGCGCAACCGCCGGGTGCTCAAGCGCCTGATCGCTACCCCGATGCGGCGCGGCGACTATCTCCTGTCGCAGATCTTCGGACGGCTCGCCTTCCTGGTGCCCGAGGTCGTGCTGCTCGCCGGCTTCGGCTGGCTCGCGTTCGACGTTCCGATGCGCGGCTCGCTGCTGCTGTTCTTCGCGCTCTGCCTGCTCGGGACGATGTCCTTCTGCGGCCTGGGGCTCCTGATCGCCTCGCGGGTGCGCACCATCGAAGGGGCGAGCGGGCTCGCCAACCTCGTGATGATGCCGATGTGGCTGCTCTCCGGGGTCTTCTTCTCCACCGAGCGGTTCCCGGACGTGGCGCAGCCCCTGATCCGCGCCCTGCCCCTGACGGCGCTCAACGAGGCCCTGCGCGGCATCATGAACGAGGGACACGGGCTCGTGGACATCGCGCCGCAGATCGGCATCATCGCGGCCTGGGGCCTCGTCAGCTTCGCGGTGGCGCTCAAGATCTTCCGCTGGAAGTAAGGACCACGGGACAATACGCGCCGCCCGGCGGCCGGGTCCTTCTCCCGACGACCGGTGATGCCTGTCCGCGCCCCGGGTGACGTTCCCGGACGACCGGGCAACGATTCCGGACGATCGGGAAACGTTTCCCGGTCTGCGGGAAAGACTTCTGGACGTTCGGGTAAGGTTTCCCGGTCGTCGGGTAGG
>JBJMGZ010000636.1:0-6184 GCA_045807605.1 Thermoanaerobaculia bacterium
CTCCGGCCGCTCTACGGCGAGGCCTGGCTGGCCGTGGGAGATGCGGCGCTGAGCTTCGATCCCCTGTCGTCGCAGGGGATCTCGACCGCGCTCTACTGCGCGGACAAGGCGGCCTCGGCGCTCGGAGCGGTGCTCGACGGCGATCCGGGCGCGCTCCCCGCCTACGCCGCTCTCCTCGACCAGATCTTCTCGGGATATCTCCAGGGGCACCGCCTCGCCTACCAGGCGGAAACCCGCTGGGCGGACCGGCCTTTCTGGCGCCGGCGCTCCCCGGGCCTCTCCGGCACCTCGCTCTCGAGCCTTTCCGCGGCCCAGCCGGACGGAGGATTGCCATGACCCACGAACCGATCACGATTCAGGAGCCGTCCGGCGGGGCGGAGATCGTCCGCGAGCTGCGCGCTCTTCATGCCCGCAGCCGGGATTTCTGGAACGGGTTTTCCATCACCGAGTTCTTCTTCCCCCTCGGCGAAGCGTGGTCCCCGGCCGACAACGTGCGCCATCTTCTGAAATCGAACCGGCCCGTGTCGCGGGCCTTGAGGACGCCGAAGATCCTGCTGGCTTTCCGCTTCGGAGCCGGCCTGCGCGACTCGGCAACCTACGCGGAGGTCCGGGAACGGTATCTCGCGCGGCTGGCCGCGGGCGTCACGGCCGGCCGCTTCGCTCCCAGGCCGCTGGGGAGCTCGGATCAAACCGAGGAGCAGCGCAGCTTTCTGATGGCCGCGCTGGACAAGGTTTCCGAAGACCTCACCGGTGCAATTTCAAACTGGCGGGAGTGGCAGTTGGACCGGCTGCGGCTGCCGCATCCGGCGCTCGGCCGGCTCACCGTCCGCGAGATGCTGTTCTTCACGCTCTATCACAACCTTCATCACGTGCGGAACGTGGCGCGCCGGGCCGGCTACCTGCCGGCTTCGTCGAAGTCGGGCATGTAGACCACGAGCCCCTTGTCAGGCAGGGTCTTCGACTCGCCGGCGATCAGTTGGCGCGCGTATTTCGACAGGAAGAACTGGAAGGGATCCTTGGGATCGGCGTCGATGATCTGGAGGTCGGCGCCGTGCATGGTGAGCTTGCCGAAGCTGAGCTCGCCGCCGCGGAAGAACATGTAGTGCTCCGCATCGGGGAAGGAGGGCTTGAGCGCGACGCCGTCCGAGGGTCCGCCGAAAGTCTGGACGATGCGGTCGCCTTCGATGCGCACGGACGTGACCCGGCCGGTGATCCTGGGCGGCGGCAGCAGCTTCTCGGGATCGAGGATGAAGTCGTTCTCGTCGATCCGCACGCCGCGGGATTCCCGCGTCTTGATCATCTCGTCGAGCTCGACGTCGAAGAGGTCGAGGATGCCTTTGACCGGCAGCCCCTCGGCCTTGATCTTGTCGGGATGCAGACGGATGTCGCCTTCCGGAGTGACGGAGAGCTTCCCTTCGATGCGGGTCTTGAGATCCACCTTCTTCTTGACGGTGGCCGTCTGCACGAGGTGGTCCCCCTCGATCCTGATGTCGATGTCCTTGACCGGCGCGCCCGGATAGCTGAAGACGTACCGGTTCATCACCGCGCTCATGGCGGCCGCGGTCATGGCGATCTCGCCCTGGTCGATGCGGACCGAGAACGAGCCCGGCTCGTCGAACCAGGGGGGCTCGCCTTCCCGGGTGGGCACGAACTCGCCGCGAAGCGAATGGACCTCCAGCACCACCGGCGGATCGACCACGAGGTCGACCCCTTTCATCTGCACGCGGACCTTGCCGCCCGAGTGCGGCTGGGCTTTGGCCTGCGCGAGGTTCCCTGGAGAAGAGGATTGCGCCGCCGGGTCCGCGGTCTTCCGACCGCAGGCTGTCAGAGCCAGGAGCACGATGAGGAACAGCCCACCCTTTTTCCACACGCATGCGATCTTTGCATCCTGCGTGCCGGGCAGGAGTGGCGGGTTTGGCTGGAGATTTTCGTATTCCGGATTGACGGCAAGTTTGCCGTGCAGCCAACCCAGGAGACCAGCGATGCGCGCCATGGAGATCTTCAACCGCGAGCCCGACGTCCGGATCTTTTCGGCGGGTCAGCCGATCTTCGCCGAGGGGGAGCCGGGGGATGTGATGTATGCGGTGTTGCAGGGAGAGGTCGAGATCCGCAGGAAGGGGAGGGTGCTCGGCACGGTCCGCAACGGCGGCATCTTCGGCGAGATGGCGCTCCTGGACGAGCAACCGCGCTCGGCCGCCGCGGTGGCCAAGAGCGACTGCCGGGTGGCCGCGATCGGCCAGAGGCGGTTCACGCGCCTGGTCGAGCAGACCCCGATCTTCGCCCTGAGCCTGATGCAGGTCGTGAGCGACCGGCTGGGGCGGAACCTGGTGACCTAGGAATCTGCGCGGCAGAAAGGACGACAAGGACACCAAGGACAGCAAGGACAGCGAAGCCGGGGCGTGCTCTTTCTTTCTTGTCCTTGTCGTCCTTGGTGTCCTTGTGTCCTTTCCGGAACACGAGACGCTCGAGCTCAGGCGAGGTCATCGACCGATCCGATCAGGGGGATCCTGGGTTGCGCCTGGATCTTGGTGACGAACGCGTTTCCCGCGGCCAGCTTGCTCTTCCACTCCGCCGCGGTCGCCAGGCTCACATGGACTGGACGCCCCAAGGTCGCTTCGGCCTCCTGGAGAGCGTTGTAGAGATCCGGATAGGCCAGGTCGTCGCAGATCACCATCAGATCGATATCGCTCCGAGCCGTATCCGATCCCTTGGCGATCGAGCCATAGACGAAGGCTGCCTGAATGCGTTCCCGGAAAGGTTCAAGGGCCTCCTCCAGCGGGCCGGCGAGACCGATCGTCTTGACCACCAGGCCGTGCAGCTCGGCGAAGACCGGCGAATCGGGGTTGGCCTGGTAGTGCTTCTGGTTCCCCGCTCGTGTGACCTTGACCAGTCCGCTATCCGCGAGACGCATCAACTGGCGATGCACCGCGCCGGTTCCCGAATCTGCCAGCGCGATGACTTCGGCGCTCCGGAAGCTCCGGTCCGGCTGGCCGAAGAGAAGCGCGAGCACCCGCTGCTGGACGGGCGAGAAGAGAGCGTCGGCCAGTCTCGTGCTCGGCGCCAGGCCCGTTCCCATATTGGGAAGGATAGTTCCCAATATGGGAAGAGGCAAGCTCGTCAAGGGAGGGCAGGCCCGACCCGGTACACGAACATCCCGCCGCCGAGGTCGGCGACGCGCTGATGCTTCGCGATCCAGGTGAACGCGTCGGGCGGCACCGGCACCATCCGGCCGCCCGCGTAGGTGGCGTAGGGGTAGCCGTGCAGGAAGTTGGCGCTGACGGCCACGAGCCCGGGACGGTCCGGCCGGGGGAAATCCCAGTCGATCCCGTAGAGCGCCGGGTCCACGTGGCCGAAGTAGGCGAGGCCGATGCGGTCGATCCCCTCGCGGTCCATGTAGGCGCGGACGCGCTTCAATCCCTGTCCCCAGTCGATGTTCGAGTCGAGCAGGATCTCGTCCCCCCGGCCCGCGGCCAGGAGGTTGAAGTAGGAGATCGAGTCCGGCGTCGTGACGAGCGCCGAGAGCGGATAGGCCAGGAGGAGGGCCACGGCCGCGGCCTGGATGGCGCGCCCCCGGCTCCGCACCCAGGGGACGAGCCGGCCCGCATAGATGAAGAGCAGGGGGAAGATCGCCAGGATGTAGCGGATGCCGTAGTGCACCCTGGCGGTGGAGAAGAAGGCCAGGAGCACCAGCGCGGGCAGCCAGAGGAAGGACTGGCCGCGCGCCTCGCGGAACCGGGCGAAAGGAGCGATCAGGAGCGCGGCAAGCAGCGGGAGCGGCGTCTTGAAGAGGATCACCACGAGGTAGTAGGCCGGGGAGCCCTCCCGCGACCAGCGCCCGAACAGGTACTCGGGGTACTCGCCCACGTCGTTGATGACCTGCAGCGAATCGAAGCCTTCCAGGTAGGTCGCCGGCAGCGGCATCGGGAGACCGGCGGGGAGGATGGCGGCCACCCGGCCGAGGAGCCGGCTCTCGAAGCGGAAGCTCCCCAACGGCCGGCCCAATCCCCGGAAGAGATAACCGGCGTCGATCACGACCAGGCTCAACAGGAAGATCAGGGCGAGAGAGGCGAGGCTCTTGCGGCGCTTTTCCGCGGTCAGGGCGAGGAGAAGGAAGACCGGGTAGAGGATCAGCGCCGTGAACTTGGAGAGCTGGGCGAGCCCGAGCGCCAGGCCGCAGGCCGCCAGCAGGGCCGGCGCCGGGCGCTGGACGAAACGCCAGAAGAGGTAGAGGGCGAGGAGGAAGAAGAAGCAGAGGCCGACGTCCACGGTCGCCAGGTGGGCATGGGCGATCAGGGAGGGGAAGAAGACGGCGAGGAAGAGCGCGACGAGCCCGGCCTCGTCGCCGTAGAGCTCGCGCGCCCAGCGGAAGACGAGCCAGCACGTCAGCAGGCCGAGCACCAGGACCGGGAGGCGGCCGAGGAGGAAGATGCGGTCGTACCCGGCCCGGTTGCGCTCCATGAAGTCGGTGCCGTAGATCCAGGGATACCAGCCGCTGTTCTCGATGCGCGCGGCCGGGTCGAGCCGGGGGTTCAGGGAGAGCAGCGGCAGCGCCGACAGGATCTTGACCAGGGGCGGGCACAGGGGGAAGAGGTCGAGCTTCCCGGTGTGCAGGGTGTACCAGCCGGACGGCAGGTAGGCGATCTCGTCGACGGTGGGGGTGTCCCAGAGCAGGCCATGGACGCAGAGGATCGCGAAGACGGCGAGAAGCAGCAGGGCGGCGAGGCGGGTCCGGGGGGGAGGGCTCATTCCAGCTCGAAGAGCGGATCGCCCCCTTCGACGGCCTGTCCGGGCTCGACGTGGATCTTGGCCAGCGTGCCGTCCTGCTCGGCCCGGATCTCGTTCTGCATCTTCATGGCTTCGAGCACCACGATGCCCTGGCCGGCGGTCACGGCCTCCCCCTCCCGGGCCAGGATGGCGACCACGCGGCCGGGCATGTAGGCCGTGACCCTGGCTGCGCGCCGCGCGCCCTTGCCGCCCCGGGTCTGGGCGGCGAGATGGGTCAGCGGGTCGGTCACCGAGACCGGGCCGGCGCCCGAGGGCGTGCTCACCCAGTATTTGTCGTCCGCTCCCCGGGTCCCTTCCCGGGTCGCACCGCCCCGGACGTGGCGGACGGCCACCTCATGCTGAGAGCTGTCGATGCGCAGGCTGCGCAGGCCGGCCCGGGCCGTGGCCGCGTCCACCTGGTAGGTGCGCTCGCCGACCGTGACCTCGTAGAGGGTCCCCTTCCGGTTCACCCGGACCCGCTCCTCCCGTTCGCCGTGGCGGACGATCAGGTCCAGGATCCACCTCGCTGATTTCCGCCGCGGCCGGCCGTGCCCCAGCGGGAGCGCAGGCTCGGCCCGGATGCGGAGCCCGCCGCGGTGCGATGGGAGCGCTCGTGATGGTCGAGGGCGGCGGCGATGAGAGGCAGATCGTCGTCGGTCTCCGCGGGCGGCTGCAGCTCGCCCGCTTCGAGCTTGCGGTCGAGCATGGCGATGTCCAGGTTGCCGGAGCGGAAGTCGGGATCGGCGAGCAGGGCCTGGAACAGCGGGGTCGTAGTGCGGATGCCCTCGACCCGCAGCTCGGAGAGGGCCCTTTCCAGGCGGTTCAGGGCCTTTTCGCGGTCCGCGGCCCAGACGATGAGCTTGGCCAGCATGGGATCGTAATGGATCGATACCTCGGAGCCTTCGTAGACGCCGCTGTCCACCCGCACGCCGGGACCATCGGGCCAGCGCAGGATGCGGATCCTGCCGGGCGACGGAGCGAAGCCCTGATAAGGATCCTCGGCGTAGAGCCGCACCTCGATGGCGTGCCCGCGCGGCTGGACGTCGTCGAACTGCGGGCCGAGGGGCTCGCCTTCGGCGACGCGGATCTGCGCCTGCACGAGATCGATGCCGGTCACCAGCTCGGTCACGGGATGCTCCACCTGCAGCCGCGTGTTCATCTCCAGGAAATAGAAGCTGCCGTCGCGGTCGAGCAGGAACTCGCAAGTGCCGGCGTTGCTGTAACCCGCGGCGGCGGCGGCGCGCACGGCGGCCTCGCCCATGCGGCGGCGCAGCTCGGGCGTGACCACGGGCGACGGCGCTTCTTCCACCACTTTCTGGTGCCGCCGCTGCAGCGAGCATTCGCGCTCGCCGAGCGAGACTACGCGGCCGTGCAGATCGCCCATCACCTGGATCTCGACGTGGCGCGGATTCTCGATGAA
>JBJMGZ010000637.1:0-5327 GCA_045807605.1 Thermoanaerobaculia bacterium
ATCTGTTCCTGGGGGTGAGAACCTAAAATCGGCTCAGGTCGCGGCCGAAGAGCCGGGCCTTGATCCAGTCGAAGAGCACCTTGATCTTGTTCGCGGGGCTGACCAGCTTGGTGATGTAGACGGAGCGCCAGAAGAGCCAGGCCCCGCGGCCGCTCCACTTGACCTGCGGCAGGTCGGCCAGCGCCTCTCCCCCGCCGATGTAGGCGAGCATCCCGGACGCCTTGAAGCGGAACGGCTCGGCGTACCCGCTTTCCCGGAGGCTGGCCAGGGCGTCCGCGAGATACTTGCCCTGCTGCTGCGCCACCTGGGCCGTGGCCGGGAGCGCCGGGTCGCCAACCGCGGCGCAGTCGCCCAGCGCGTAGGCCCCTTCCCTTCCCAGGATGCGGAGATGGTCGTCCACGGTCAGGCGGCCGCGGCGGTCCAGCGGCATGCCCAGGGAGGCGACCAGCGGCACGGGCGCGTTGCCGCCTGCCCACAGCACCAGGCCGCAGGGGATCACCTCTCCGCCCGCGAGCACCACCCGGTCCCGTTCGATGGCCTGGACCTTCGCCTGCGTGCGCACCTCGATGCCGGCGTGCAGGAAGTGCCGCTTCGTGTAGTCGCTCAACGCCTCGTCGAAGCTGGTGAGGAGCCTCTCCAGGGCCTCGACCAGGACCACCTTCGCCAGGGGGGCCAGCTCGGGATAGCTGTGGCGCAGCTCCTCGCCGATCAGGTCGTCGATCTCCGCCGCGATCTCGACGCCCGTGGGTCCGCCGCCGCAGACCACGAAGGTGAGGCGCTGGCGCAGCTCGTCCGGGGTGAGCCCCGGGATCTCCGCGCGCGCGAACTGCTCCAGGACTCCCCGCCTCACCGCGCGGGCGTCCTCGACGCTCGCGAGCTTCAACGCGTGCTCGCGGACGCCGGGCACCCCGTAGTCACCCACCGCCGCTCCCACCGCGAGGACCAGGATGTCGTAGGGCAGCGTGAACCGCTCCCCTCCGACCGCGCCCACGCAGTGGACCTGGCGGTTGTCCCAGTCGATCGACTCGGCCGAGCCCTCGATCACGTGGACGCCCCGCAGGCGGCGGCGGCTCGGCTCCAGGATGCTGCGGAACTCGACGCTGCCGCTGGCGGCGGAAGGCAGCAGCGGGGTGAAGAGGAAGTAGTTGCGAGGGCTGAGGAGAGTGGTTGTCCAGTCACGCGGGCGGATGCGGGAGAGGAGCGAGAAGCCTCCGAAACCGCTGCCGAGGACGAGCAACCTCATTCAGAAAGAATACTCGAAACGCAGCTTGGGGTCCGTGCGCGCGCGGCGCAGGAAGGAGCGGATCTCGTCGAGGAGGCCGGAGCTCAGCTTCTCCATCCGGACCGCCTGCTGGAAGACGATGAGGGCGGCGATGGCTTCGCGGTGAATGTCGCGGGAACGGAAGATCGGCAGCATCTCCTCGGCCAGGCGCCGCATCTCGTCGGTCCGGCTCTGGGCGGCGTAGAGGCCGGCGAGGTCGAGGCAGACCAGGGCCGCGCTGAAGCCGGCGCCCTGGCCCAGAAGCCCGGCGCGCGCCTCGGTCAGGGCCTGCTCCGCCTCGCGGAGCTGCCCCAGAGCCTGCTGGATCTTGCCTTCCAGCCAGCGGAGCCTCAGATTGAGCAGCTCGCCGCCGTGCTCCAGGAACTCGGGCCTGGATGCCTTGAGGAGGAACCAGGCCTCCTGGTCCCGGCCGCTCTCGTGGAGGTAGAGCATGAGGTTGTGCCGGGCCGACAGCTCCAGGCGGCGCTCGCGCGTCGGATCGAGCAGCCCGAGGCCCTTGCGCAGCCACCGGACGGCCGGCTCGAGCTCCCCTGCCGCGCCATGCGCGCTGCCCTTGTGGACGAAGGCCCGGCCGACCAGGTGGAAGTCCCGGTACTGGCGGTAGATCGCGATCACCTCGTCGAGCAGGCTGTGCGCCTCGTCGAGCCGGTGTTGATCGCGGCGCAGGAGCGCCTTGAGCTCGAGCAGGCGCGCCTCCTCGAACACGTCGCCGGTCCCGATCCCCAGCAGCGTCTCGGCCACGGCGAGCGCGCCGTCCGCGGCGCGCAGGTCGGCCTGGTTGCGCAGCGCCTCGCCCAGGCACGTCCAGGCCCGCGCCTTGAGGTCGTTGACCAGCCCGGTGCCGTAGCGGCGGGTGTCGAGCTCCTGCGAGATGGCGACCGCGAGCTCCGCGAGCGCCGCGGCCTGCGACATGTCCGCATGCATCAGGTCGAGACTGCCCTCGATCAGGCGCTGGCAGAGGGGGCAGGACTGGAGCTCCCGCTCCCTGCGCACCCGGGCCATGCGTTCGGCAGGGGTGAGGTCTTCGAGGCGCCGCAGGAGCTCCGGCACGCCGGCGTGCTCGCGCAGGAGCGTGCGCGCCCGCTCGCTCAGGCGGATCTTTCCAACCTCCTCGAGCTGCGCCGGTTCGGCCGGCGCCGGATCGCCCTGCAGCTTCGGGGTGAGGAGTGGCACCAGGAGGGGCTCGCTGCGCGAGAGGAGGCGCCGGACCGCTCTCCGCCGCTCGTCGGGGCCGAGCTCGCCCTGCAGGAGCGTGGCGAGGTCGTCAGAATCGAAGGCGCTCAACATCATGACAGGACTCCTCAGTCGAACGGTTCCGTTCGAAGGGGCCTTCGCCTTCACCCGAAAAGACAACGCAAGGGATCTCCAATCATAGTGCCACCACTTCAAGAAAGCGTGACACTTCGGAGAAAAGCGTTTCAGGAAGTCGGTGTGAACTGCAGGTCGGGCTGGTTCCTGGCCTTGCGGAAGAAGCTCCCGACCTCGCGCACCAGGACGAGCTCGGCCCGTTCCGCGCTGGCCGCCCGCTGCAGGAAGTTGAGGGCGCTCATGGCTTCGCGGTGGATCTTGCGCGAGCGGAAGACCTCGAGCATCTCGTTGGCCAGGCGGCGCACGTCGGCGGTCCGGCCCTGGGCGGCATAGACCTCGGCGAGATCGAGCGAGGCGAGCGCGGCATCGTAATCGACGCCGAGCTCGAGGAAGGCCTCCCGGACCTCCCGGAAGGCCACGGCCGCCTGCTCGTACCGCTGCAGGCCCCGGGAGACGGCCCCCTCGAGCCAGCGGAGGCGCAGAAGGTGCAGCCGGTCCCCCTGCTGCAGGTAGAGGGGGCGCGTGTGGAAGAGCAGCGCGAACGCCTCCCGGGGACGGCCGCTCTCGCAAAGGGCCGAGATCAGGTTGTGCCGTGCCGAGAGGAAAGCCCGGGGCTCCTCCTCGGGATTCAACAGCTCCAGGGCCCGCCGGAGAAGGGCGATCTCTCCCTCGGAGTCTCCGGACTCGCCGCAGATCAGCGATTTCTGCTGGAGAGACCTGCCCAGCAGACCGCGCTGGCCGAGCTTGCGGTAGATGGCGATGACGCGGTCCATGAGGCGGGTGGCCTCGGCGAAGCGGCGCTGGTCCCGCCGCAGGGAGGCTTCGAAGTCGAGCACCCGGGCGATCTCGTGCGGGGCGACCTGCGCCGGGTCGAGCAGCTCCGTCGCGGTCTCGAACGCCTGGTCCGAAGCGGCATGATCCGAGTTGATGCGGAGCGCGTTGCCGAGCTGGGCCCAGGCGCGGGCGCGAAGCCCCTGGAGCCCCTCGCCGCCCTCCTGTCCGCTGCGCTCCGCCAGACGGTCTGCCAGACGGTCTGCCAGCCGGTCCGCAATACCGACGCCGAGGCGCGCCAGCTCGGTCGCCCGGGCCGGCTCGCGGAACCCCGCCTCGTGCGCCTGCTCCAGGAGGATCTCGCACAGCATGCGGCTGCGGAAGCGGGCGCTGTTGGCGACCATCATCTGCTGCCGCGCCGGCGGGTGGCGCATCAGCTCGTCGAACAGCTCGCGTCCCTGGGCCCGCTCGCGCGCGACCTCGGCCTCGCGGGCCAGGATGACGCGGAAGATCCGGTCGATGGCCTCGCCGCAGGCGCCGCGCTCCTCGTCCTCCTCCTCCACCGCGGGAGGCGGCGCGGCGCGCTCCCAGAGGCTCGCGGTGATCTGCCGGCACTCGGAGCAGCCGGCCAGGAGGTGCTGCGAAACCTGCCGCATCTCGTCCCTGGGGAGGTCGCCGAGCACGAAGCGCTTCAGCACCGGCCGCGCCGGATGGATCTCCGTCATGGCTCCCCGTTGCTCCGCAGGAGACCCGATGCCACCAGCCGCCGGGTCAGGGCGGCGAGGCACCGGTTCGTCATCTTGCTGATGCTGCCCTGGCTGGATCCCAGGAACACCGACATCTCCGCCGGGCTGTAGCCGTGGCGGTAGCGCAGCGAAAGGATCGAGCGGCAGCGCTCCGGGAGCTGCTCGATGGCGGTCGTGAGGTCGCGGCGCAGGTCCGCATCCTCCTGGTCGGGGGCCAGCGGCTCGGCCACGAGATCCAGGACCGTGGCGTCCACCGCGTCGTAGAGCTTGCGGCGATGGGTGCGCCAGTAGAGCAGGCATTTGTTGCGCAGCGTACCGACCAGCCACGCCTCGGGGTCGCGGATCGAGTCGCGGTGATAGAGCAGCGCCAGCAGCGCCTGCTGCAGGATGTCCTCGGTGTCCTGGACGGGGATGCGATAGCGCAGGAAGAGCCCCCGAATCCGGGGCCGCACCCTCTTGAGGAACTCCTCGAGGATGTCTTCGGTCTGGGGATGGTCCAAAGCGCTCATTTCCGCAAGAAGACGCTTTTATCCTGGACACACTAACACTGACCGGAGGCAATTGTCCAGAGGAGTCTCCTCATTCGGAGCGCAGCGGAGCGCGGCCGGAGCGGCTCGGGGCGGAGGTCTCCCGCCCCGCTTCCCTTCTCCTTTAACCGTTGTCGTCCATTCGCATCCCGGCCCTCTCGAAGAGGCTCGCGAGCAGGTGCCAGAACGAAAAGCCCTGGCGCTCGACCCGGGCGCTGCGCTCGGGTCCGCTCCAGCGCGACTCGGAACGAGGGGCGGCGCTCAAGTCGGACAGCGGGAAGATCACGGACGCGCAGGTCAGGGCGAGGACGAGAATGGCGCGGCGGAGGGTGCGGCGGAGCCGGAGGGAAAGCATGGGAACGTCTCCTTTCTTGGACGGGCGGCGCGCGGCCGCCAGGCCGCCGAAGCGCGGCCTGTAAAATTAGTTTCCGCAGGCGGTGCTTTAGAGACACCGATCTGAATCTGACTATGAGATTGTGCACCGGAATGCCCCCGGAATGAGCAGGTGCCGCCCGGGGTGCCTGGCTGGAGGGCGCTTCAGGTCTTTTTGTCCAGCGTTTCCTGGGCAGGGTGGAACCCCGACCCCAGGAGCTGCTGGGTGAGCGCGGACAGGCAGCGGCGGGTCACTTTGCGGATGCTCGACTTGCAGTAGCCGGTCCGCTCCGCGGCCTCGGCCGTGCTGCAGCCCAGGCC